>NZ_NRGT01000063.1:0-302 GCF_002332285.1 Glutamicibacter sp. BW77
CTTCGCTCCGGAGCAACTTTACAAGCTTACCACCTTGTTGACTATTGTCAACTCGATGTTTCCGACTTGTTCACGTCCCTTGAATTCGTATCCCTTGCGGGCAATCCGTTCAAGCGGCGCGAGAAGTAACTCTACACGTCTTGCGGGTGAACGCAAAATCGTCCATTACATCAGCTATTCATCCAGAGTTCCCCGCGCTTCCGGGAAATTCTTGGGCATTCGGTCTCTTAGCTTGGCGCAATTGGCAAAAGAGTTTCTTATGAAGCAGCTCACGGTTAAAGTAGTTGGGCTGGTTTCCCCGT
>NZ_NRGT01000063.1:311-34579 GCF_002332285.1 Glutamicibacter sp. BW77
ACGGGGAAACCAGCCCAACTGTAATTTATGCGCTTACTTGCTTTCGGCGTTACGCAAACGAGAAACCTCGTATAGAGAGATGCCCACAGCCATCGAAGCGTTCAATGACTCCATCGCGGAGTCGATAGGGATCGAAACGATCGCATCGCAATTTTCGCGAACCAAGCGGGATAGGCCCTTACCTTCGGAACCGACAACGATGCACAGTGGACCGGTGGCTAGTTCCAGATTTGGCAGATCCATATTGCCGCCAGCGTCCAGACCAATCACGAAGATTCCGGCAGACTTGATTTCTTTCAAGGCATTGGTCAGGTTGCTGCACTTAGCAACTGGTACGCGTACCGCAGCACCAGCACTGGTCTTCCAAGCCGAAGCGGTCATCCCGACACTGCGACGTTCTGGGATGATCACACCGTCAGCGCCGAAGGCCGAGGCGGAACGAATGATGGCGCCAAGGTTACGAGGATCGGTAATACCGTCCAAAGCAATGAACAGTGGCTGGGTGCGCTTGTAGCCGCGGGCATAATCCTTCACGGATTTCTGTGCCAGCTGTACGGCGTCCTTGTACTCATACGGTGGGATCTGCAGGGCGAGGCCCTGGTGGATTGCACCGTCGGTCATCCGCTCAAGTTCTACCTTGTTTGCTTCCATCAATGGGATGCCAAGCTCGTTAGCAAGCTTCAACGACTCACGTACGCGGTCATCAACCTCGATACGAATAGCAACGTGCAACGCCTTGGCTGGAATTCCAGCGCGCAAAGCTTCAACAACCGAGTTACGGCCGGTAACCATTTCCGCATTAACCTTGATGCGGTCGTTGCGCTTAGCTGCGGTGCGCTTGTTAGCAGCACGTTCGGCCAGCTCCTTGGTGCGGTATGCCTTGTGGTAAGGACGATCCTCGGCTTTCGGGGTGGGGCCCTTGCCCTCTAGGGAACGACGGCCCTTGCCGCCACTGCCCTTAGTTGGGCCCTTTTTGCCCTTACGAACCGCTCCCGCGCGTTCTTGAGGAGTACTCATTTGATCTGTCCTTTGTTATAAATTCTTATATTGGCCGCGGGTGCGGTTATTTGGTCAGTGTCCAGCGGGCACCGTCGGCTGAATCAGCAACGGTAATACCCGCGGAAGCCAGCGCGTCTCGAATAGCATCCGAACGCGCCCAGTCTTTCGCGGCTCGCGCTTGAGTTCGCTCCGCTAGTTGCGCTTGGATCAGAGTGTCTAACACTTCCGCTTCCGCGCTGTGCGCAGCGTTGGAGCTGCTACGTGCATCATCAAGTCCAAGAACTTCAGTCATGGCCAGCACCTGGCCGAGGGCTTCGAACACGATTGCGTCATCATTCGCATCCAGCCCGGCATTTCCGCGGCGCACCGCTTCGTGTAATGCGGCCAGCGCCATGGGCACGTTGAGGTCATCGTCCATCGCCGCACCGAAGGCTTCGGGCACCGAGGTTGCTTGCACCGTGCTATCGGTGTTTGCTGCCCGGTAGTTAGCGTTAGAAATGAAAGTATCGATACGTTCTACCGCGGCCGCTGCCTCGGTCAGCGAGTCTGGGCGGTAATCCAACTGTGAACGGTATTGAGCCTGACCCAGGAAGTATCGAACGACTCGGGCTTCGGCCAACTGCAACATTTCTTCCGGAGAAATCGTATTGCCAATGGACTTGCTCATCTTTTCTCCGGCATAGGTGACCATGCCGTTGTGCATCCAGTAGTTGGCAAATCCTTGGCCGGCGGCAGTTGACTGTGCCAACTCGTTTTCGTGATGCGGGAAGCGTAGGTCTAGTCCCCCACCATGAATGTCGAAGTGAGTACCGAGATATTTAGCCGCCATGGCCGAGCATTCCAAGTGCCATCCGGGACGTCCGCGTCCCCATGGGCTGGTCCATGATGCGGTGATCGGGTCGCTTTCCTTATGCCCCTTCCACAGTGCGAAGTCACGCGGGTCCCGCTTGCCACGCGGATCTGCGTCGGTTGCAGCCTGCATGTCATCAATCTTCTGTCGGGTCAATGAACCGTAGGCTTCGAATGAACGCACGTCGAAGTACACATCCCCGGAGTGATCGGTCGCCGGGTAGGCATGCCCCCGGGAGATCAACGTTTCGATCAGCTCATGCATTTCCGTAATATGCCCGGTTGCACGTGGCTCGTAAGTTGGTCTGCGTACCCCAAGTGCCGCATAAGCGTTAGCAAATTCTTGTTCAAAGCGGTAGGCCAGCGCGTACCAGGCTTCGCGTGGCTGGTAATGCTGATCAGCGGTAAAGCCGTCGGCGAAGGAGTTCGCCGACTTTTCCAGAATCTTGTCATCGATATCCGTGACGTTACGCACGGTGGTGACGTTAAATCCACGGTATTCGAGCCAACGGACCAAGATGTCATAGGCAATAGCACTACGCACGTGACCCACGTGCGGCATTCCCTGCACGGTTGCGCCACAGTAGTACAACTTCACTTCGCCGTCGGTTAACGGCTTAAAGTCTCGTACGGACGCAGTCTTGGTGTCATAAAATCGCAGGCTCACATCTTTAAGGTTATCCGAAGAAACCCATGGTTGTGCAGGGATGCGATAAGGAACGCATCGAAGTGTTGACTACTGGCCCTCTGGAACCACCGGATAGACCAGTGCAGTGGCATACGCGGTGACCCCGATTCCTTCACCTTCGTAGCCCAATCCGTCGCTCGTTGTTGCGGTGACGCTCACCGGGGCACCAAGCACGTCGGAAAGCAATTGGTTAGCTTCCTCGCGGCGGGCCGCGAAGCGTGGTCTGCGGGCCACAAACTGTACTGCGACGTTCCCAATTTCGAATCCCGCCTCGCGAACTAGGCGTGCGGCTTCTGCAAGCAGGCTCACACCGCTGGCACCAGCAAATTCTGGTCGATCCACCCCGAAGTGCGTGCCTAGATCACCTATACCGCTGGCGGAGAACAATGCGTCGCAGGCTGCGTGGGCTACCGCGTCCCCATCCGAATGCCCGGATAACCCAATGTCATCTGGGAAGAACAGCCCCGCAAGCCACATTTGTCGTGTCGGATCGGTGCTGACCGCGTGAACATCGATGCCGTTGCCGATACGTGGGATGACCATGTTTTGCTCCAGTTGATTCCGCTGTGCTGGCTCGAATAGCCGGTTGACCGCATCTAGATCCTCTGGGTGGGTGACCTTGAGTGACCGCGCGTCGCCGGGAACAATATGTACTTCGATGTCACAGGCGCGAACAATCGACGCATCGTCGGTGACTCGCTCTAAATCCTTAAGGCTGTAATGATCCAGTCGTGAGTGAGCTGCCAGCAGAGTTTGCGCGGCAAATCCTTGCGGAGTTTGTACCGCACGCAGAGTACTTCGGTCCGGGGTCTGAACCACGATCTGACTGCCGGTCTCTGGGTCGCTGGCCACCACACTGATGGTGTCAGTAACCGCCAATGCAGGGATGACCGCTTGCACACCGGGCTTACCCAGTTCAGCAAGGATTAACTCATATTGGGCAACAGGTGCGAAGGCTCGTGCAGCGTCATGCACCAGAATGTGACTGACGTCCGCGCTCACCTTGGCAAGCCCCTTACGTACTGAGGCAGCTCGGCTGCTTCCTCCGGGGACCGTGCGCACCAGCTGCGGATAGCCGGATAGTCTCTCGGTCAGCCGGGAATCCTCCGGGGGTACCACCACGATAATTTCTTTGACCTGAGGAACACAAAGCATGCTATCTAATGCGTGCTCGGCTAAAGATTTTCCGCGCACCTGCACTAACGCTTTGGGCATCCCGGCACCTAGACGGGTTCCCGTCCCTGCTGCCACGAGGATTACTGCTACAGATTGTTCTTGTTGCTCGCTCACGAGGCTCAGCCTATCGCGCAACGCGGAACTGATTAAATGACTAAACCGTGGGTCGCTTTGCGGCGTCCCACGGTTAATTGTCTTTAAGCATCTGCTGCTACTGACTTAACAAAATTTAGGCGGAAGCCAAAACTTCGTCCAGTAGAACTTCTGCCTTGGTCTCATCCAGGTCCTTGGCCAGAGCCAATTCGCTGATCAATACCTGACGGGCTTTGGAGAGCATACGCTTTTCGCCTGCGGACAGGCCACGGTCATTCTCACGACGCCAAAGGTCGCGAACGACCTCTGCCACCTTGATGACATCACCGGAGGCTAGCTTTTCCAAGTTTGCCTTGTAACGGCGCGACCAGTTGGTCGGCTCTTCAGTAAATTCAGCACGAAGGACATCGAACACATGGTCCAAGCCTTCCTGACCTACCACGTCACGCACGCCAACCAGATCAACGTTCTCTGCTGGAACCTCAATGGTCAGGTCGCCCTGAGCCACTTTGAGCTTGAGATACATTTTCTCTTCGCCCTTGATCTTGCGCATTTTGATCTCTTCGATCATTGCCGCGCCGTGGTGCGGGTAGACAACAGTCTCGCCAACCTCAAAAACCATGTGAATAAACCCCTTTCCCACCTCCCAGTCTACCACGAGCAGGCTTGCGAAAATCTTCACTATGGCCCAAATAACCCCGAAAAGACGCGGAAGAACCTCTTCCACTTGCGGGAGAAACGTGGTATGAAGTTAACAGGTTGAGCGGACCACCCCTTTCCCACAAACCGCAACAACCTACTACAACTTGTCGAAATCGATGTGTTGCACGTCGCTAAATCACGTTCTAAGCCGAATTACGGTTAGGCTTAGTACTAGTCGTGGTCTTCGTGTTCCCCCGCGCCTTGGGTGCGGAACACCGAAAATGGCCGCGAATCCGCAACTCATTATTCTCACCGAGGAGTTAGTGCCGTGATCACCGCACGCATGACCGCTGGACGTCGTATCGCTACGTCCCTAGCCGTGGCTGCCCTGGCATTCGGTGTCACCAGCTGTGGCGCCATCAACCAGCAGTCGACTACCGACCAGTACAACGCATCCGATGGCATCCATGTTGATGTTGCCAATGCCGAGGTTCGCAACCTGATGTTCGTCGCAAACACCGACGACTCCAAAGCTCGCCTCATCGGCTCGGTAGTCAACGATTCAGATAGCGCAGTCAGCGTGCAGATCAAGGCCGGCTCAGCCGCAGCCGTGAGCATCGATGTTCCTGCCAACCAGGTCGTCAAGCTTGAAGATGACAAGAACGAAAAAGTCATCTCCTCGCTGGGTGTCAAACCAGGTGAGCATGCAGAGACTACCTTCACCGCCGCCGGCGAAAACGTAAACTTCAGCGTTCCAGTTGTCGATGGCACCCTCGCCGAATACCGTGACTTCGTTCCGGGCGGTTACGATTCAACCACTACCGAGCACCTGAAGCCGGTCGAGCACGAGTCAACCTCGGGCCACTAAGCAACTCAAGCAATAAATAAAGGCTTCGGCCTTCGACGATTCTCTCCTAGAGTGAATCAGTCGAAGACCGAAGCCTTTGTTGTTTCTCGGTGTTGCTCGGGTGGTTAGGCTACGAACTTATAGCCGAGGCCACGCACGGTTACCAGGTGTTCCGGTATCGCAGGATCCGCCTCAATCTTTGAACGCAGTCGCTTCACATGCACGTCAAGAGTTTTAGTGTCCCCCACATAATCACTGCCCCACACGCGATCGATCAACTGACCACGGGTAAGTACCCGGCCGGCGTTGCGCAGTAACATTTCTAGCAGCTCAAACTCCTTCAAAGGCATGGCCACCTCGGCGTTACTCACCGAGACCACATGGCGTTCAACGTCCATGCGTACCGGGCCGGCGGTGACCACATTGGTGATCAATTCTTCGGCCTCACCTTGACGGCGAAGTACCGCACGGATGCGAGCCAGGAGTTCACGTGAGGAGTAGGGCTTGGTGACGTAGTCATCCGCGCCGAGCTCAAGGCCCACCACCTTGTCGATTTCCGAATCCTTGGCGGTGAGCATGATGACAGGGACTTGGCTGGTGGCGCGGATCTGCCGAATCACCTCGGTGCCCGGCTGTCCGGGAAGCATCAAGTCAAGCAGCACCAGATCGGCGCCGTGGCGCTCAAAATCGGTGACAGCCACAATACCATCGTCGGCGATGCGCACCTCAAAACCTTCACGTTCCAACAGGTAGGAAAGTGGGTCTGAGAGCGACTCTTCGTCCTCGACGATCAAAATGCGGGTCATCGGCGTTCTCCTTCACGATCCGCCACGCTTGTGGCGCTCGCTTTATCATTCGTCGTATCGGTGGCCAATTCCGAGGGCTCGGCCCCTTCTTCATCCACTATGGGAAGCCTGAGTGTGAACGTGGATCCCTGTCCGGGCTGCGACCACAACGACACTTCGCCGCCATGGTTTGCGAGCACGTGCTTGACGATGCTCAGCCCCAGGCCGGTACCGCCGGTTTGCCTCGAACGCGCACCATCCACCCGGTAGAAGCGTTCAAAGACGCGTTCCTGTTCCTCGGCGGAGATCCCCGGGCCCTGGTCGGTGACCGAAATCTGTGCGTAGCCATCGCGCTGACGCAGCCCTACCCCGACGGTAGTATTTGGCGGCGAGTAGCGGATCGCGTTGTCGATCAGGTTACGCAGGGCCGTCATCAGCAGATCACCGTCGCCGTGGATCGCCACGTCGAGCTTCCCACCCACGGTAATGCTGATTCCCTTTTCCTCGGCCAGTAGCTTATTGCGATCAACAGCCTCACTGATCACCGATTCGATCGCTACGTCCTCACCGTGCAGGATCGAATCACTGGACTGTAGCCGGGACAATTCGATAATGTCCTGGACCAAAGCTGCCAGACGTTTAGATTCCTTTTGCATACGGGTAGAGAAGCGGCGTACCGCAACCGGGTCATCCGCGCCGTCATTGATTGCCTCAGCCAGCAACGACATCGCACCGACCGGGGTCTTCAGCTCGTGAGATACGTTCGCCACAAAGTCGTTACGCATCGCCTCGGTGCGGGTGATATCGGTGCGATCATCGGCCAGCAGCAGGATATATTCTTCGCCTAGCGGGGCCACACGAACATGCACGATTAGTTGTCCCGCACCTAAGGTGGCACGTTGCAGCTCATATTGGCTTTCGGCGATAACCCCATCGGCGCGTACCTGACGCACTAACGTGGCCAGTTCCTCATGGACCAGCGTGTGTCCGCGTACCAGCCCATAAGCATAGGAGGCAGGGTTGGCACGAACCACGCCGTCCACGTCATCCAGGATCACAAACGCGCGGCCAATGACCGATAGTACCGAGGCGGCACCTTCGGGCAGTATCGGTTCGTCAACATCGGGAAGCCCGGAGGCACGCCGCTGCGAAAAGCGGTAGGCGGCCAGCCCAACTAGTCCCAAGGCCAAACCGATCAGGCCGGCGAGCAGGGTCGAAATCACTTCGTTCACATTATTAGACTAGCTTCCATGACACGTGGTGAAGGTGCCAGATGACGCTAATTAGCGCTTTTCTGTAGGCTGTTCACCAAACGTTCACTTTCCGTGGGATATTCGTTAATAACCCGCTGGCAAGGTGGAAGCAGACCCTCCGCCATGCCCAAAAACAGGGGCATAGGATTCCGTAACTCGAAAGGACCTTCAATGCGTAAGGTATTTCAGGCAGATCTGCAGCAAATCGGCGAAGAGCTGATCGAAATGTCCCGGCTAGTGGCCATCGCCATGGACCGCGCTTGGGACTCGCTGGCCAACGCCGACGTTGATCTGGCACAGGAAGTCATCGCGGCCGACGCGAAAATCGACTTCCTTCAGAACCAGCTCGACGAGCGCGCCATCGACACCCTCGCTTTGCAGGGGCCGGTTGCCTCGGACCTGCGCATGATTGTGGGCTCGTTGCGCATGAGCGCTTCACTGGAGCGCATGGGCGACCTCGCACGCCACTTAGCTCAGCTAACCCGACTGCGTTTCCCTAATCACGCAATCCCGGAGCGAATTTCTGAGACCTTCGCACAGATGGCGGAGGTAGATATTCAGATTGCCAAGGAAGTAGGGCGTCTGCTTGACACCCGTGATCTGGCGATCGCAAGGGCAATCATTGAACTGAACCACAAGCTGGACGGGTTGCACGCCAGCGTATTCACCGTGATTGCTGACGAATCCTGGGATGCCACGGCGCCAACCACCGTAGATGTCTCGCTGACCAGCCGCTACCTTGAACGGTTCGGTGATCATGGGGTATCCGTAGCCCGCAAGGTGACCTACCTAGTAACCGGCGAATGGGATCCGGCCGAGTTTTAAACTCAATCCATTCGGACCCTAAAATTCAACGGCGGTGCGTGCTTTCGGTTCATTCCGATAGCACGCACCGCCGTTTTTTTGCCCGTGCGCGGCGTAGGGAAAGTCGTTTACGAAAGATGACCAAGGCAAACTTCAAGATATGCGCCCTAGGGTCGTGTAGGTCCATTTCCCGGCCATGCACCCCCACTAGGCGCCCGTTGCCCACGCAGGGTCTACGCGTCGATGACACGGCATTGAACGCTGGAATGGTTACTGCCTAATGTTGCGTCTTATTCGCTGGCCGATTCAGAGCCTTAAAGCGTTAAGGGATGGCGCATCAGTAGATGCTCCATCCCTTAATTACTTTTGGTTCACCTGAAGTGGACCAATATTAAGATTGGGTATTAGCCTTCGCACTCAACGCAGAAACCTACGTTGCCCTCTTCACGAACTAGCTGTGAGCGGTGACGAATCAAGAAGCACGAGCCACAGATGAACTCGTCTTCCTTCTGCGGAACAACCGTAACGGTTAGTTCCTCGTTGGACAGGTCTGCACCTGGCAGGTCCATACCGTCGGTGTGATCGGCCTCGTCGAGTTCGCGCACAACGCTCTTGGCGTCTGGTGCGTTTGCGGACTTAACCGCGTCTAGAGAAGCCTTACGCGCCTCGGCAACGTCCGGGCGGACTTCATCGTAATCAGTTGCCACGAATTGCATTCCTAACGTGAGCCATTGAGCCTATTCGAAATAGGAGATTACAGCATACTAATACCAGAAACACAATCGTGTGGCGTTGTTTCGCTCACAGCCTGTCATTCATTTGGATTTTAGGCTTAAGAAACAACGAGGCGGACCGGTGCTTTCATGAAAAATGAGAGCACCGGTCCGCCACAGAAAAAATCGAATAAGGACTACTTACGGCCCTGATTCGCTACAGCCTTGATCGCATCGGCAGCAGCATCTGGGTCCAAATAAGTTCCACCAACGGTGATTGGCTGGAAGTTTTCATCCAGTTCGTAAACCAGTGGGATGCCCGTAGGAATATTCAGGCCGGCGATGGCCTCATCGCTGATTCCGTCCAGGTGTTTAACCAACGCACGCAACGAGTTACCGTGCGCTGTGACTAAGACGGTTTTCCCTGCGGACAGGTCAGACTTAATCTCGTTTTCCCAGTACGGGAGCATCCGCTCAAGTACGTCCTTGAGACACTCGGTGCGTGGAGCGTTCTCGCCTAGTTCGGCGTAACGCTCATCGTTAGCCTGACTGAATTCCGAGGCATCGTCCAAGGCCGGTGGCGGAGTGTCGTAGCTACGACGCCACTGCATGAACTGCTCTTCGCCGAACTCGGCCAAAGTTTGCGCCTTATCCTTGCCCTGCAACGCACCGTAGTGACGTTCGTTCAGACGCCAGTCACGATGCACTGGGATCCACCCGCGACCGGCAGCCTCAAGTGCGAGGTTGGCGGTGGTGATCGCGCGGGTCAGCAACGAGGTATGTAGCACCTCAGGCTTGTAACCGGCTTCAGTCAGCAGCTCGCCACCGCGTGCGGCTTCGGCACGACCCTTGGCAGTTAGGTTCACGTCGTACCATCCGGTGAACAGGTTCTTTTCGTTCCATTCGCTCTGCCCGTGGCGAAGCAAGATCAAAGTATGGGTCATAGTCTCCATCCTAGCCAATCGCACACAACTACTGCGCGAAAGTTAAGCTGCCGCGGAAAAAAATAACACCCCGAACTTCATCTGGCGAAGTTAGGGGTGTCAAAAGTTTCATCTGTAAAGCCGGATTAGTTGTACCAGTTGCCGCTCTGGCCGCTCACCGCAGGCTTGACGTCAGCCAGGTACACGCAAGCGACACAGGCGGAGATTAGCTGCAGGAACCCTCCACTGCTCGCCGGGCCGGAGACCACGGTAAGTACCGAAATGATCGTGGCACCACCGGTCAACGCCATCCACCAGCCCTTGGTGCGCTTACCCTCTTGGGTGTAGCGTGCCGCCTGGTGACGCACGCAGTCAGCTAATGCCCAGATGGCGATTATGCCAACAACAATGCTGAGCGCATACATCATGTACGCCTCAATTAATAATGCTAAGCCCATGTCTACACTCTACCTTTTGTGCAGGTAGACGAGGCAACCACTATTGAGCGAGTCTTCAGATCAATTCCAAGGCTTGATGAAGATCTAGCCACAGGTCTTCTACCGCTTCGATGCCTACCGAGAGGCGAATCAGATTGTCAGGAACGCTGTCAGGTTCATTAGCATGGCGGGCTCTGCGCTCAGCCAGAGTTTCTACCCCGCCCAGTGAGGTAGCACCGGTAATCAAGGCAAGCTCATCGATGAGTTTGTCCGCGTCAGCGGCAGTTGCACCTACGGTAAAGGAAATCACCGATCCGTAACCACTCATCTGCTCGGTAGCGCGCTGATGTCCGGGATCAGAGGGCAGCCCCGGATATCGCACCGAGGTCACCTTTGAGTGCTCCGCAAGACGCTCGGCCAAGATCTGGCTGTTTGCCTGAGACCGTTCGATTCGCACCGAGAGCGTACGCACACCACGCAAAGCCAAGAAGACATCCATCGGCGAGGCAATAGCACCATGCAAGGTGCGGTGCCCATGTAATTTGCTACGTAATTGTTCATCGCTGGTGACTACCGCGCCGAGGATCAAATCCGAATGCCCCGAAAGGTACTTAGTCACCGAATGGACCACTAGATCTGCCCCTAAGGTCAACGGCTGTTGCAGCAGGGGTGTGGCGAAGGTGTTATCCACAATGCTCAACACTCCTGCGGCCTTCGCCGCGGCCAACAAGGCAGGAAGATCCGCGACTTCCAACATAGGGTTGGTTGGAGATTCCAGCCAGAGCACGTCGGCGCCAGTCATCGCGCTGAGCACCTCATCGGTATTAGCGACATCGACCGGACGGACGGTGAATCGGCCTGCCGCTTGCAGTTCTGCGCTCAAGCCCAGTGATCCGTTATACGAATGTTTTGGTAATACAAGCACGCCACCCTCGGGAACCAGAGTCAACGCCGCGGAGATGGCCGCCATCCCAGAGGAAAAGACTAAAGCCGGATAATCTGCTTGCTCTAGCTGACCTAACACTTCCTCGAAAGGATCCCAGCTAGGGTTCGAGAATCGTGCATAGACACGATCTCCCGCGCCCGCCAAACCATGCGAGTGATAGGTCGAGGTAAAGGTAATCGGATGATTGACCGGACCATCGTTAGTATGCGCAGGGCGTCCCCCAGCGACGATCAGCGTCTTGGGGTCCCATGATGGCGTTGGTGTCGAAAGATCTTGCTGTTCACTCATGAGCACCAGATTACGCCCGTCAACCACTGCATCGCACAAGCGCTAACGCTGGAAGCACACGTTATGACTCGGCTTGTTCGTCACTCTTAGGTCCGTGGCCCGCTAAAGTACCTTTTTACTCGGCCATGTTAGCTAGGGTAGAGGGGTGAGTATCGATTCGACTGCATCCCAGCGTGGCCTGTTCATCGTCTTTGAAGGCGGCGACGGTGCCGGCAAATCCACTCAAGTGGACATGACCCGCCAGTGGTTGGAAAATCGTGGCTCCCGCGTGGCCACCACACGGGAGCCCGGCGGCACCCAAATCGGTGAGAAGTTACGTTCTTTAGTGCTTGAGCATGGTCACGGCGAGATTGATTCGCGGACCGAAGCGCTGATGTATGCCGCTGCGCGCGCGGCTCACGTACAACAGTTCATTAAACCAAAGCTAGAATCCGGGACTCATGTCATCTGCGATCGCTTTGTCGATTCCTCATTGGCCTACCAAGGCATGGGACGGGCGTTAGGCTTTGATGCCGTCGCCTCCATCAACGATTTTGCGACCTCCGGGCTGAAGCCAGATGTCACGATCATCTTGGATATTTCCGCTGCTGATGGCCGCGCCCGGCGGATCGCAGCTACCGACGGCGTGGAGCAGGCCGATCGACTAGAAGCCGAGCCAGATGAATTTCATGAGCGTATCCGCAACGCATTCTTCGAACTGGCAGCGAAAGACCCGCAGCGCTACTTGGTTATTGATGCCACCGGCGGCATTGCGCAGCTCCAAGAGCAAATAACTACGCACCTTGCAGGCTTGTTGTGAGCCGGCCGGTCTTTGCCGAGCTCGCCGGCCAACAGCGAGTGGCCGACTCACTGATAGCTGAAGTAGATCAAGGAAACCCGACTCATGCATGGCTGGTGACCGGCCCGCCGGGCTCCGGACGAACCACCGCGGCGCGGGCGTTCGCTGCGGCATTGCAATGCACCCAAACTCCAGCAGGGTGCGGTCAGTGCGAAGCCTGCAAGCAGGTAATGGCAGGCAACCACCCTGATGTGTCCTTTGTGTCGACGAATAAGGTCGCATATCAAATCGAAGATGTTCGCCATTTGATTACTCGCGCCCAAGAACGCGCAGGAAAAGGTAAGTGGCGCATCATCATCATTGAAGATGCCGACCGGATGACTGAACGAACGACCAATGTTTTGTTGAAGGCCATTGAAGAACCACCAGCAATGATGATCTGGATTCTCTGCGCCCCCTCGCCTGCTGACGTGCTGGTCACCATTCGTTCTCGCTGCCGAGCAGTTAATCTGTCGGTGCCCTCCGCCACCGACGTGGCAGACCTCTTAGTTCGACGTGACGGTTTAGACCCGCAGATGGCACAGTTTGCGGCTCGTGTTTCACAATCGCATATCGGCGTAGCGCGGCTATTGGCTCGCGATGAAAAAGCTCGCGAGCGCCGCGAAAAGGTTGTCACGCTGCCGCTGCGACTTTCTACCCTTCCGCAAGCAATGGCGGCCGCCGCGGAAATCTCGACTCTGGCTAGTGAACAAGCCGAGGCAATGACCGGTTCGCAACTCAACGCACAAATAGCAGAGTTACGCCATGCAAATGGGCTAGGTGAAGAGGAACATATTCCACCTGGATTACGTGGCCAGTTTAAATCTTTGGAAGAAAACGCCAAGCGTTTCGCCAGGCGTGCCACTTTTGATGCCCTTGACCGGACGCTGATAGATTTGACCACTTTCTTCCGAGATGTGCTCAGCTTGCAACTACATTCGGGGATTGAGTTAATCAACGAGCATCTGCGCGACAAGCTAGAGCCTTATGCTGCTTCCCAACGCAGCGAAAAGACCTTGGCTCAGCTGGACGCCATTAACGAAACCAGGCAGCGACTGGCGGCCAACGTTAATCAGCTTATTGCGCTGGAGGCCCTGATGGCTCGGTTGCTCCCTAAACCGGGACGCCGCTAGTCCTGCCACCACTCATTTCTCACATTCCTTCTAATCAGGAGACGCAACAGTGCCTGCACGTTCTTCATTGCTCCGCTTAGCGTCCGCCGGCGCGGTCTTATCCCTCGCCTTGGTTTCCTGTGTCGGAGGCGAGCCGACTAACAGCACGCCCGATTCATCGGTATCTCAGAATCAACCTAGCGCTTCTCCGGAAGTCCAAGGCGACTTGGTCACGTACTACGAGCAGGACATCCAGTGGGAGCCCTGCGAAAACGGCGTCGAGTGCGCTACGGTTCAGGTCCCATTGGACTACGCCAACCCCGAGGATCAAAACATTGATCTAGCGCTCAACCGGCGCGTATCCGAGGGTGCAAAGCGAAATCTTCTGATTAATCCGGGTGGCCCAGGCATATCTGGGATGGAGATGCTTACCGAAACAGCACCCTACATTTTTAGCGACAAGGTAAAGCGCGAATTTAACACTGTCGGGTTCGATCCTCGAGGAGTGGGCGAAAGCTCCCCGGTTCAGTGCGAAACGGATGAGGAGAAAGACCAGAGCCGGCAAGAGAATTTGCGAGCATGGGTTCCCGAAGACCGCGAAGAGCTCGTTGAGCAGAGTAAAGATTATGCCAAGGACTGCGCACAAAATACTGGCGACCTCCTTGGACATGTAGATACCGTCTCCGCAGCCAAGGATCTAGATATCATTCGCGCAGTGTTGGGGAACGAAAAACTAGATTATCTAGGCTTTTCTTACGGCACATTCCTTGGTGCTACCTACGCAGATCTCTTTCCGCAACGCGTGGGTAATTTAGTTCTAGACGGCGCGATGGATCCCACGATTACCATGGCAGAGCTAGATAAAGAGCAAGCAATTGGCTTTGAAGGAGAAATCGATGCCTGGCTTCAAAGTTGTTTGGACGGCGAGCAATGCCCCTTCGACGGAACGCTTGAAGAAGCCAAGATGCAGTTGCAGCTCTTCTTTACTCAGATTGAGAATGAGCCGCTAGTATCCAGCGATGGACGAACTGTTCCCATCATCGACTTCGTCAATGGGTTCATCATTCCGCTCTACGACAACTCCAGCTGGCCAATGCTGAGCACCGCCATGACCGAAGCCATGTCCGGCAACGTTGACCCGATTCTGTACTTTTCAGACCTTTCCAACAGCCGGGACCAAGATGGGGTGTACACCTCAAACGCGGATGAAGCCTTCGTTGCAATCAATTGCCTTGACCGGCCCATGGATTCGGATCCCGAGACCATGCAGGCACAGGCTACTGAGCTTATGCGCGTCGCCCCAACACTTGGAAAATATTTTTCCTACTACGCACTAAATTGCAAGGAATGGGAATACCCAGCAACTGGTACTCCTCAGAAGCTTGAGGCAAAGGGCTCAGATAAAATTCTTGTCGTCGGTACCACCGAGGATCCTGCCACCCCTTACAAGTGGTCGCAATCGCTTGCCGACCAGCTATCTAATGCCACCTTGTTAACTTATGAAGGGCATGGGCACACTGCCTACGGTCGTTCTAACGACTGCATTGACCATGCAGTGGAGAGCTACCTCATCGAGGGCAAAGCACCCAAAGAGGGAACTCAATGCTGAGCATCTCAGCTTCACAGCCAGGACTCGTTTTGACGATCTCCGACGTACTCAGATAAAGTTACGAGGTGCCTGTTTACAGGTATCGGCCTCCTTAGCTCAGGGGTAGAGCAGCTCCCTCGTAAAGAGCAGGTCGGCGGTTCAAATCCGCCAGGGGGCTCGGCTGAAGAAAAACCCCGGAACCGTGTAAAACACGTGGTTCCGGGGTTTTTCGTTTTCTTCTTCGCTTAGCGACTTCGCGCATGCACCAAATGGATCATCATGGCGATGATCTTGTGTGTGACAACGATTCCAAAAATGAAGGAGACTAAGAAACAGCCATATCCGGCGATTTCGAAGCCTGAAAGCGCCAGAATATTGCTCCCGCCGTCCTGATACGACCGCTGTAGGCCAATGGCTTGCAATAGGAATCCGATCACGCTGAGCACAATCATTAGCCAAAAATAGATTAAAGTATCGTTGCCTGGTTTTTTATTTATCAACTCGTCACTTTCGAATAAGCATGTTTGATTAGATTAATCATAATCCATCTCTATGCTATACGCCTCAAAATAGGCTTCGATTCAACGTGGGTGATTCGCGGCCATACATAGTTAATCCGATATCGGATTCGGGCGATGACTGCTGACTTGATGATGTCGCCACGCTGGAAGCGCCGAGGTTTGGGTCTAGAAACGCCCGCATGACCGTTCAACGAATAAGCCAAGGCCTAAGCTTCTGAGCGAAGTTCAGGCCTTGGCTTAAGTTGGGACAGACTAGGAATTACTCGAAATCAGAAACAGCGGGGTCCGCTGCGATACGACCCTCTGCACCTCGATCTAAGCCGTTGATCGCTGCAAGATCCTCGTCATCAAGCTTCAGCTCAATCGCTTCGAAGTTCTCGATGATCCGTGAATCGGTGACCGACTTAGGAATCACTACGCTACCCACGGCCAGGTGCCAAGCGATTACTACCTGCGCTGCGCTGGCTTGATGCTTTTCCGCGATCTCAACAATGACTGGGTCCGTTAGCAATTCCCCGCCATGGCCTAGAGGAGACCATGACTCGTGCGCGATGCCATGCTTAGCTTCGTACACACGTAGTTCGGTCTGTGGGAAGTACGGGTGGGTTTCCACCTGGTTTATCACCGGACGTACTCCGGTCTGCTCGTAGAGTTCTTCTAACGCCTCAACGGTGAAGTTGCAGACGCCGATCGAGGTAGCTTTTTCGTCCTTCTGAAGCTGGATCAGCGCCTTCCAGGTGTCCACGTAGGTGCCACGCTGCGGCTGCAACCAGTGAATCAGATATAGATCGACATAGTCCAAGCCCAACCGCTCTAGAGAAGCCTCGGCTGCGGCGATCGTTTTGTCGTAACCCTGATCAGAGTTCCAGACTTTGGTAGTTACGAAGATTTCACTACGCGGAATGCCACTGCTAGCAATAGCCCGTCCGACGCCTTCTTCGTTTCCGTAGATACGTGCGGTGTCAATATGTCGGTATCCGGCATTCAATGCCTTACCTACCGCGACTTCAGCCTCAGCGTCTGCGACCTTCCAGACGCCGTAGCCGATCTGGTCGATGCAGTTACCATCATGGAAATTAGTTTGTGGAACAGTTTGGATCATGCAACTAATTTAGTGCATGAATCTGGATGGACGGGTGACTGGCACCACGATTTTCCCTTTTACTTAACGTCAGCAAGCAATTTAGCCGCCTGCGAAACATCATCTTTAACGATTTGGGCCCTGTGCTCAACAGGCTTCAGATTAGTTTCTTCGCCATCTTTAGCTTGCATGCGCATCATCGCAATCACCTGCGCAGTGGTCGCCAAGTCATTGGCTGACTTTGTCAGTGCTCGGTGTACTTGAGATGTCGCCTGCGGGATGTGCTCATCTTCGCTGGGAGTCAGCTTCTGCGAATCGATGCAAAGCTGGCGCACCTGCGGGAGCAAGTCGGCTAGTTCATTAGCGCGCACAACAACTTCGTTGTACAAGTCGTTGTCTTCGATTCCTTCTAGAACCTGAAAAACACGGTCCAAGGAGCGCACAAACCTATCGTGGGCACGGCGCCAGACACCTTGCCCAAGATCACGGCTAATTGCACGTTGATCGCGTAAACGCGAGAAAAAACCCATCACACTCTTTTTGCTAGGTCGCTACCAAATAAACTAATACCAGACTACCGGCCACCGCCAAATCTTCCCCGGTCTGTGGCATCGCATAACACCAAAGGAGCCTTGGAATTCGAATTATTTCGAATTCCAAGGCTCCTTGACTGAAGCGACTTACCGGTTAGCAGCAACGCCCTTGCGGGTTGTTCTCTTGCCAGTCGGTGTAGTCAACCCAAAACTCACGTTCCGACATCGGTTCAGCGTCCGGATGGGTTTTAGCTAGATGCTCAAGATACTGCCGATACTTGTCAGCACCCATCACACCTTCCATAAAGCGCGCCACCTGATCCAGCCTTGCGCGAAGTCCGAGCATGCTAGTGCCCACCACGATTTACGTTCTGCTCTGGAGCAACGTTTTTCCACTGAGCTTCAAGAGCCTTTTCTGCCGGCGAGGAAATGATCCCCTGCGGTGCGAAGATCTTTGAATCTACATATGGATCCTCGGTATTCACTCCACCGCCTCGCTTCTTAGCCTTGATAGTTTCAACAACGGCGGCGGCGATCACGATCACCGTGAGGACCAGGAAGATGACCGAAAGCCAGCCTTGAACTCCGGTGTTATACACAACGGCTTCCATGGCTTCGATGTTCTTCGCCGAGCCGAAGGAGGTTTCTCCATTAGCTAAGGCGTCCTTGAACGCATTGTGGTTGGAGAAGTAACCCACCTTGGTATCCGGGGAGAAAATCTTTTGCCATGAGGCAATAAAGGTAACCACGACGGTGAAGACCAGCGGCAGCACAATGACCCAGAGGTGCTTGAAGTTGCCACGCTTGGCAACAATCGTCATCACCACGGCCAAGGCGATCGCAGCGAGCAACTGGTTAGCGATACCGAACAGTGGGAAGAACGTATTGATTCCTCCCAGCGGGTCAGTCACTCCGAGGATGAGAATATACCCCCACCCGGCCACCATTATTAACGTACATAACCAGGCTCCGGGCCGCCACGAAGTGTCCTTGAACTTAGGGATGAAGTTACCGATAGTGTCTTGCAGCATGAAGCGAGCTACACGTGTGCCCGCATCTACAGCGGTCAAAATGAATAGTGCTTCAAACATGATGGCGAAGTGGTACCAGAACCCCATCATGGACACGCCACCGAACCACTGATTCATGATCACGGCAATGCCCACGGCGAGCGTTGGCGCGCCACCGGTGCGCGATACCACCGATGGTTCGCCCACATTTGCTGCGAGTTCGGTCAGCTGGCTTGGAATCAAGTCGACACCTGCCAGACCCAAGGAGTTCACGAACGCGACAGCAGTTTCTACGGTGCCACCGGTAGCCGCAGCCGAGGAGTTCATGGCGAAGTAAATTCCACGATCAATAGAGATCGCGGCGACCAGCGCCATGATGGCCACCATCGATTCCATGAGCATGCCACCGTAACCGAGAAAGCGGGTTTGGCGTTCCTTCTGGACCAGTTTCGGGGTGGTTCCCGAAGCGATAAGCGCATGGAAGCCGGAGAGCGCACCACAGGCGATGGTGACAAACAAGAATGGGAACAAGGAGCCCGATACTACCGGGCCGTCAGAACGCGAGGCGTACTCGGAGAATGCCGGAACGTCGATCTCTGGTCGGACCACGATGATGGCCGCGGCTAACAGACCGATGACGCCGATCTTCATGAAGGTCGAGAGGTAGTCACGCGGAGCAAGCAGCAACCAGACCGGTAGCACGGCCGCGATCACACCGTAAATGATGATCGCCCACGCGATGGTGGTGCGTTCTAGGTGGAAGAATTCTGCTCCCCAAGCCGATTCGGCGATCCAGCGACCCGAGACGATGGCAAACATCAGCAAGGCAAAACCGATAAGCGAAATCTCTAGGATCTTGCCTGGGCGTATAAAGCGCAGGTAGATGCCCATGAAGAGGGCGATGGGGATCGTTAGACCCACGGAGTAGACGCCCCAAGCCGATTCACCCAGCGCGTTCACAACCACCAGAGCCAAAATCGCCACGATGATGATCATGATAGCCAGAGTCGCAATCAGTGCCGCGGTACCACCAATTAGTCCCAACTCTTCGCGAGCCATCTGACCCAGCGAACGTCCTCCACGACGCATGGAGAAGAACAAGACCAGATAGTCCTGGACGGCACCGGCAAGAATAACACCCAAGATGATCCAGATGGTTCCCGGCAGGTAACCCATCTGGGCAGCGAGGATCGGACCGACCAACGGCCCGGCTCCGGCGATCGCTGCGAAGTGGTGCCCGAACAGCACCCGACGGTCGGTTGGGATAAAGTCTCGACCGTTGTTCATGTATTCGCCCGGCGTGGCCCGGAAGTCATCTGGCTTAGCAATCTTGCGCTCAATGTATTTCGCGTAGAAACGGTAGGCAATGAGATAGGTTGCTACGGCAGCGAACACAAACCAGATCGCGTTGATAGTCTCGCCACGGGAAAAGGCCAGCATGGACCAGGCCACGGCGCCAATCAAAGCGATGACAACCCAGATTGCGATACGCAACGGAGTCCAACGCTTATCCTCGCGTTCGGCGACTTCTGGGTCCACACCAGATGGCGGAAGTGCTTGTTGGGTACTCACTAAGAGCAGCCTCCTCGGAAAGTTTCAAGTGATGTTGATGACCAGCCCCTGTGGAACGAGTCACGTGGTACTACCACAGGGTCACTTTACGCGAAGAGGGCACTAGTAAATCAAGCCCTAACTACAATTTTTCCCACATGCGTTCCCGAATCAAAATATTCATGCGCCGAGATCAGATCCTCAAAATCGAATTTTTTGGTGACGTTCAGGTGTAGTTTCCCCGAGCCCAAAAGCGGTGCGATACGTTGCGCGGTTTCGGCAACTATTGCGGTCTTTTCCGCTGCCGGGCGGGCACGAAGTGTCGTACCAATAACCCGAGCTCGCTTACCCATCAACGTGCCCAGGTCCAGCTCGGCCTTTGCTCCACCTTGCAATCCGATGATTACAAGGCGCCCACCGACGGCGAGCGCCTTGAGGTTCATCGCCAAGTATTTGGCTCCCACCACGTCAAGAATGAGGTCTGCTCCCTTTGCATCGGTCAGTTCGCGAATTCGTTGAAGTACGTCTTCTTCGCGATAATTGATCCCCTCGTCGGCACCCAACGATTTGCAATAGTCGATCTTCTCTTCTGAGGAGGCGGTGACGATCACCGTCGCCCCGGCATCCTTAGCTAATTGAATGGCCATCGAACCAATACCTCCGGAGCCACCGTGAATCAGCAACGTTTCGCCTGCTTGGAGCTGGCCTTCAAGGAAAATATTTGAAACAACAGTGGAAGCCACTTCAGGCAGTCCGGCCGCTTCGACTAAGTCCAGCTGTTCTGGAATATCCAGTAAGTGGGATGCATCCACGCTGACGTACTGGGCATATCCGCCGCTGGCCAACAGTGCCGCCACGTGGTCACCTTCTGCGAACCCGGTAACTTGCTTTCCGACCCTAGCGATAACGCCTGAAACTTCGAGTCCTGGAATATCGCTTTCCCCTGGAGGCGGCGGGTACACACCCTTGCGTTGCTGCACATCAGCACGGTTCAATCCGAACGCGGCCACCTTGATCAATACCTCGTGGTCAGCGGGCTCTGGAATAGGGCGAGTTTGGCTTTCAAGCACCTCCGGACCACCTGCGCTGGCGTAGATGTAGGACTTCATCGTGTTGCTCATCTGAGTCGATTCCTCTCTTGGCTTGTTCATAGCGTATAATTTTTCGGGTTGGATGGTTGTCCGAGCGGCCTAAGGAGCTGGTCTTGAAAACCAGTGTGCGGTAACCCCGTACCAAGAGTTCAAATCTCTTACCATCCGCGTAACAGTCTGGGCGGGTAGATCAAATGATCTACCCGCCCAGACTTTCTTATTTAGCGCTTCCTGCCAAGAGCTCTTCCAAATTGACTCCGGCCATGCGCGCGATTTCTATGACTATTTGCTCCGCATCGCGCAAGGTTTGCGCCGCAGGATCTGTGGTGTCTCCGGCCTGAGCTGCAATGGCGGTGCCCCACTGTGCGGATGATAGTTGCAACCCGAGGACAAAGACTCCGCGGTGGGCCAAACCCTCTCCATTGATGAGCCGATGTGGCTCCCCAACAACATCAAATCCAGACCCTGTCATCTGTTCACCTTCCGCGTTGCGCCAGGTATGCGCACGTGCAACCTTTTCCGCTAGAAGTTGAGTAATCAGCGCCGTGTTGTTTTGCAATACCCGGTTGGCTGGCATCATTGCTTCACATAACACTTTGGCCTCGTAGACGTCAGTGTCGACCCATGGTGAGGAGGCGGTGAATTTGCCGCTCAGATCATTAAAACCAAATTCCGGCTCCGGCCCAATGAACTGCACCAGTGAGGCGCGGGACAACGCCAGTAGCTGTTCGATCCGTTCTAGGGGCGGACCGGAAGACAACCCCTCGACCAGTGGTTCGAAGTGTGTCTGCACCTCTTCAATTCGCGACTGTTCGTCCAAGATCCCCTTAGTGACCAAATCCTTGATCACCATGCGCCCTGCGTTCATAGTCATGATCGCCCGTGACAGTGGGTCTGACAGTCCCCCAGCGCTATGCCGAGCGTTGCCAGCCAGATACTCTCGCACTGTCTGTTGATACTCCTCGTGGGAGCCAAAACCAATCTGGTCAAACGGTCGAGCTAGTGACGGAATATCTAACCAGCTTAGATGCGGGAATTGCTCAATGTAGGTCCGCAATTCGCTAAGCCATACTTGGTTTCCTTCGTGGTGCTCGGCTTCGAGGATATCTTCCACTCCAACCAGGAATACCGTAGGGTCCTCGATCGTGTTGGCGGCTTCGATACTCGCACATTGTGAGTAATACGCCCACAAAATATCGCGGTGCAGCTGCGGCCAAATATGTCGGGAGAAACTTAGGGCTGCTTCTGGGTTCGAGCGACGGGCTTCGACGACTTTAATAATCAGATCCTCGGCATGGAAAAAGCGCAGGCTGATTTCGGCTGGGATGAATTCATCGACTACAGGTTTGCCCCAATACGGTGTTCCTCGACGCGAGGCTGCAATGAGTTGCGGTTCTTGTCCCGAGGCAATGTATTCAAAGCGTTGCCCGGGCTCGTCACTGACTTCCTTGAAGATTCCGCCACGGCCTAGGGTCAGCTCTGCCATTCCGTCAAAGAAATTAAGTCCCATGCCACGAAGGAGTGCGGGCTCGCCTGCGTGGAAATTCGAGTAGTCGACGTCAGCCGGCACAGCGGGGGGCAGATAGATAGCTTCTGCCTGTTCCGCTGCGCGTTGTAACTGCTTTTGCCAGGGGTTCAATTCAGAGCTTTGGTGGCCTAAGGCCAGGACTACCGTATCGACTGTTACTTGTTCCGTACCGTGATTGGCAGGGCCCGAAACCTCGTACTCGAGTTGGTATCCGATACCTTGTGGTCGAACCGCGATAACTTCGGCAGGAACGTAATTCACCACAATGTTTGGATGTGCATCGAGTACCTGAACACAGGAGTCGTATACATGTTCTAGGTAGCATCCGTAGATTGCTCGTGGCGGATAGGTGCCGCGGCGAGTGTTGCGTAAGGTTGCAGCTTCCCGTTCATCTAGTGGATGTCCGTCGCCATGGTTGTCAACAAACTGCTGGAAGCTAAGTCCAGGCTCGGTCACGACTCGTTCTGGAGCCACCGTAGGGAATGAGGCTGGTGTATTCATCAGAAAGTGCGGAGACTGTTTAGGGCTCCATACGTGCCCGGAACCCGGGCGGTACGGGTCAAATACGGTCACACGCACCATCGTTGCTAGTTCAGGCACTTTGATGGCCAGTTTGGCAAGGCGTTCAATGACGCTGGTACCGCGCGGGCCAGCACCAATGATAGCGATGTTGTACTGCGGCTGGGTTTCTTCCGACAAGATGCTCACCTTTCAAGATTATTACCTCCTAGCAAATTCTTGGGTCTGCTCTGGGGCCATCTCTGCAGCAACCGCTCGGAACTTGCCGCCTACAACGTGACCGGTTCACTTCCGCGGTCCAATGCATAGACTGTGTTTATGACTTCATTCTCCTCCGATTCTCTGGCAACGACAGATCGATACGCTTGGCTCGAGGGCATCCATGATGCTGCCGCTTTAGATTGGGTACGCACTCAAACTCAGCGAACGGAGGCTGAACTTCACGATGAAGATTACGCCCAGAGTGTTGTGGCCATCCGTAAGGTTTTGGACTCGACGGACCGCATTGCGATGGTTACCAAACGTGGCGACTTCTACTACAACTTTTGGCGTGATGCCGAGCATCGGTTAGGAATCTGGCGTCGCACCACCTGGGACTCCTACTGCAGCGAGAGCCCTGTTTGGGAGCTACTACTCGATATGGATCAGTACGCCACTTCACAGGGTGCACAGTGGCATTTCGCTGGGTCTTCATTCCTGCGCCCCACGCCCGGTGAACCCCACCGTAAGGCCCTGATCAGGTTGAGCCCCGATGGTGGAGACCAGGTGAGAATTCGTGAATTCGACCTGGAAAATCTTCGCTTCATCGAGGACGGATTTGACCTAGCAGTAGCTAAGACCTCGGCTAGCTGGATCGACGAAGACACCTTACTTGTCACCTCGGCCACCGACGAAACCAATACGACGCGTTCCACCTATGCTTCCACAGCACGAAAGCTAACCCGCGGCGCATCCTTAGCTGACGCCGACGTTGTTTTTGAAGTTGATCAGGAGCATGTGGCGGCATTTTGTTATTACGACTCAACTCCGGGTTTTGAACGTATCGTCACCACTGACGCCATCGATTTTTACAACTCCCACACCGGCATCATTGTCGACGGAACCCACCATAAAATTGACGTGCCCACCGATGTTCAGGTCAGTCTGCACCGCCAATGGGTACTCTTTGCTCCACAGACCGATTGGACGCATCAGGGCCAGCTGATCCCGGCAGGCTCCCTAGCGCTGAGCCACCTTGCTGATTTCTTAGACGATGGACGCATTGCACAAGTGGTGTTCGTTCCTGACGCAAAGACTTCCTTACAAGGGCTGGACTTTACCGCTAACTATTTACTCGTCTCGGTGCTGCATGATGTCGCCGCCCAGATTTTAGTCTTTGACCTGCGCAATAATTTTGCGCAGTCCACGTTGCCTGTGGAAGACCCGATGCTCAGCGTATCGGTGAGCGCGGTGGACGATGAGGACACGGCAACGGCCGACGACTACTGGATGACTATTACCGGTTTCACCACCCCGACCACGCTGCTTCGCGGTTCTGTCGGCGAACCGGCTACTGTGCTGAAGCGTTCACCAGAACGATTTGATGCCAGTGGTTTCGCGGTGACCCAACACTTTGCGCGTTCAAAGGATGGTACGCGTGTTCCATATTTTCAGATAGCCGATGCGCAGCTGGAACTCGACGGTGAAAATTCGGTATTGATGGACGGCTACGGAGGCTTCCAACACAGCATGACTCCTGGGTACTCCCCTGCAATGGGAGTTGGCTGGTTGAGCAAACGCTCAGCCAACGGGCGGCGTCCAGTTTATGTCATGACGAATATTCGCGGCGGCGGGGAATATGGGCCCGGGTGGCACCGGGCGGCATTACGCGAAAAGCGACACCGTGCTTATGAGGACTTTGCTGCCATTGCCGAAGACCTCGTGACCCGCGGTGTGACCAAACGTGAACGTCTCGCGGCCACCGGTCGCTCCAATGGTGGTTTGTTGATGGGCAATATGATCACCGGCTACCCACAGCTGTTTGGTGCCATCTCCTGCGGGGTACCGCTGCTAGATATGCGCCGCTATACCCAGCTCGCTGCCGGGCATTC
The DNA here is from genome assembly GCF_002332285.1 of Glutamicibacter sp. BW77. Classification (NCBI taxonomy): domain Bacteria; kingdom Bacillati; phylum Actinomycetota; class Actinomycetes; order Micrococcales; family Micrococcaceae; genus Glutamicibacter; species Glutamicibacter sp. BW77. The sequence goes on from NZ_NRGT01000063.1 coordinate 25,196, forward strand.
CTGGATTGCTGAGTATGGAGACCCAGATGTTCCCGAAGACTGGGAGTTCGTGCGCACCTTTTCCCCGCTACACCGTTTGACCGATCAACCGCACCCCATCGGGGACTACCCTGCATCGCTGATCTGGACTACCACCACCGATGACCGTGTGGGTCCGTCACAAGCGCGGAAGATGGCCGCAAAGATGATGGACCTAGGAATCTCCAATGTTCGTTACCATGAGCCTGAGAATGGCGGCCACGCCGGATCCACAGATAATGATTCCACTGCGCGAATGCTAGCTACTAGCTACGAATTCCTGTGGCGACAGGTACGTTAACACCCTCGTTTTGGAACACTCGGCTATGTTCAGGTAGGCTAGATTTTGCTGGAAACAGCGGATGGATACGTGCCAGAGCGGCCGAATGGGCTTCACTGCTAATGAAGTGTCGGGGTTAAACTCGACCGGGAGTTCGAATCTCCCCGTGTCCGCCAAAACCCCCTAGGAAACTAGGGGGTTTTACTTTTTCTCTTGGCAGTTCATACAACATAGTTCCGGGATGCGGTTTAACGCACTAACCCCCAAACTTCGGCATTTATTGCCATCAGTTCAGGGGTTTTCAAACTTTATTTCAGACCGCGTTCCACATCATGAGCGACCTCTTTGATGCGTTCTTCCGCTTCGCGCAGCTTCTGCGCTATATCTGCATTATGTTGTTCGTTCTGACGTTCATCGTCACCGATGGGCGGTACAGTCTGGTCCGTATTCTTATTACTCGGTTCCATCGTCAGGTTCCTTTCGTGAGCGAAGACACAAGGCCGGTAGTCCCTCACGATAGCCAACTGTCTCTACCGAAGCAACGTTCAAATGCGAAACCTAGTCTTTGCGTTTCACGAAGGTGCGCAGCATATTCTGCACAATATCTTCGGGTAGTTGCGTGTGCCGCACGATAATCTCTGACATCCGTTCTAGATCAGTATCGGCGATAGCATCAAAGAGTGCTTCACGCTCCAGTTCGGGAAGATCTGCTGCGTCGAAGTGCACAGGACCTTCTGGGCCCTGACCTTCAAAACGGAAATCCGCAACGTTTCCGTGCGAACTTTGTCCCGCCATCGGCGAGGTCGAGATCATTCGTTCAAGGTCTTCGACGGGTAGTCCGGTGTGTCCATGAAGGATTTGCGCGGCACCGGAGAAATTCTCGTCGCGCAGCATCGAAAACAGTTGATCGTACTCGTTCGGAGGCAACTGTTCACTGGAGAACTCGTGCGATTCTCCCTCAACTTCAAATGCCATTTTAAAATGTGTGGCATTCTGTTCCTGCTCCGAGCCGAACTGGTTACTCCACTCTTCGGGCACCACCCAGAGGTCATCAGACTTTTCCAGGTCGACGTCCGGCGCTACAGCACCAGAAGTCGCTACCCCTGAGTCGTCGTCAGAATCGGTGATCTGCGCTTCGAGTTTGTCACGAAGCGCCTGAATCTCGGCTTCGTCTACCGGTAGTTCTTTGGCCGGAGCAGTCTGCGGGTAAGCGTCAAGGCTACGCACGGCAATCACACAGTTTTTGACGGTGTCACCGGTGACGGCACGGTAGTTCTGAACAGCACCCATTACGTCGCCTTTAGCGAGGTTGCGGTAAATCGCCTTGCGGGAGGTGTCATCCAACTTCGCATTTGCTTCCTGCGCCGCCTCGCGGTTAATGGCTTGTGAAATCTGTGCCGTATTTTTCTTCCGGACAGACTGAAGCCACACGTATCCGAGGGCAACAACAGCAATAGCAACAACGAGCCAGATGACGATCTCCATATCTCCAGACTACTTTGTTTAACTGTGCGATTATCCTGCTATGCCCAGAGTGAAAGGCAAAACACCCGGTGCCCCAGCAATCCGTACTGCCCGACCGGCCATTGCCAAGGACCAACGCGAGTCAGCCAAATCATCAACGAGCATCACCGGTCCCGGTGCTGTCGCCAGCATTTGATCGATTTGTGCAGGGATTTCAAATGCATCAGCCACCGCGGCAATGCGGAAGGCCGAATTGCCGCCAGGACCACCCTGTGGAGGTGCCCCACGGTACTCAAGCTGGCCCAAATAGCGAAGCTGACCAATCTGGGCCAGCCCCTGCGCTAGCGAAGTAATCAGCTGTGGGCGCTTGGTTGAAGGCATCGCCAAGACTGCTACTGGTCGTTGTTCCCAATTCCATTCGGCCAGCACCCTGGTGCAGGCTTCAAGCATCGCCGGGTCAACTGGATTATCCACCGGGTCAGCGAATAGTTGACGCAGTCTGTTGCCCCACCCCAAATCTGTCAGTCGCGCCAACGCACGTCCGGTGGATAATTGCTCATCTACCGGGATTTTCCCTTTTAGAGAATGTCCCAGGCGTTGTAGGCCAGACGGATAGAGCTTGCGAGGTTCAATTTGGACACCAGCCCGAACCAGAGCTGCTTGGGCGTTGTCTTTTGACTCGTCTGGAATGTGGTCATCGAACCATGTTCCGGCACAATTGTCGCAACGTCCGCAGGGCGCCGACTTTGGGTCATCCAGTGCCTTCGTAAGAAATTCCATGCGACAGCCACGAGTATTCTCATAATCGATCATCAGTGTCTGTTCGTGCACCCGACTCTGTGCCACACGCTTGTAGCGTTCTGCATCGTAGGCCCAAGGCATGTCGGTGCGCATCCAACCTCCGGCTACGCGTTCCACCGCCCCGTCGACAGCCAGGACTTTCAGCAGCAGTTCTAACGGCGACCTGCGCAGGTTAACGGCACTTTCAAGTGCTGGAACGCTCATTGCTCCGTCGGTTTGCCCTAGAGCTTCCAGTACTTGATTCGCGCGTTGCTGATCGGGCATGGAACTGGTGGCGAAGTACTCCCAGATTTCGGAATCATCTTGTCCTGGTAGCAAGAGGACGTCGGCATCGATACTTCCACGACCTGCACGGCCCACCTGTTGGTAGTAGGCCACCGGTGAACTGGGCGCCCCGACATGGATAACAAATCCTAGGTCTGGCTTATCAAATCCCATTCCTAACGCACTAGTAGCGATCAAGGCTTTTACTTCATTGGCTTTCAGCGCTTGTTCTAGCTTTTCGCGTTCTTCTAGGTCGGTACGTCCGGTATAGGCGGCGACCGGATGACCGGCATCGCGTAGCAACCGTGCAATATCTTCCGCCGCCGAGACGGTCAGCGTGTAAATAATGCCCGAACCGTGAAAATCATTGATGTGGCTGAGCAACCAAGCCAATTGCATACGTGGCGAGGGCAGACGCAGTACGCCTAACCGCAACGAGTCTCGGGCCAGTGTGCCACGTAAGGTGAAGACTTCCTGCGTTCCGCCGGAGAGCTGCTCTGCGACGTCTTGCACTACGCGTGTGTTCGCAGTTGCGGTGGTAGCGAGCACCGGAAGTCCCTGTGGCAGACGATTTATCAAATCGCGGATGCGTCGGTAATCGGGGCGGAAGTCGTGACCCCAATCGGAGATGCAATGCGCTTCGTCGATCACCAGAAGTCCCAGACGCTTCATCAGCATTGGAAGTTGGTGCTCACGGAAAGAGGGATTGTTCAGTCTTTCTGGGGATACCAGCAATACGTCAATTTCATCGCGTTCAAGCTTTGAAAGAATTTCGCGCCATTCAAGCACGTTGGCCGAGTTGATGGCAGCTGCCCGTACTCCGGCACGTTCGGCCGCGGCCACCTGGTCACGCATCAGAGCTAGCAACGGAGACACGATGAGGGTCGGTCCATAGCCTTGCTGACGGAGCAACAACGACGAAATGAAATAGACCGCGGATTTGCCCCAGCCGGTACGTTGCACCACCAGCGCCCGACGGCGTTCTTGGACCAGCGCGCTAATCGCTTCAAACTGGCCGTCGTGAAACTGCGCCTCTGGGTGCTGAACCAGGGCACGCAACTTCTGCAGCGCGAGATTCTTCAGATCGTTGTGCTCGTTGGCTTCCATGGTCATAGTATTTCAGTATCGGCCGACGTTTGGCTTGCCTCACGGCACGCATTGGGGACAACCGCGGGTAAGTGTAAGCCATTTCCCATGTACTAACTGGCCATTCGCCACCATCTCGTAGCAGCAAACCGGTAGTCTGAATGCTGTGAGTGAAGAAATTGACCTGAACCAAAGTTTCAAGGCCTATGACGTGCGTGGCGTAGTTGGCGAAAGCATCAACGCCGAAGCAGTCGAGGCCATTGGCGCCGCTTTTGTCGACGTGTTGTCCCTGGCTGGGAAGGACGTCCTAGTTGGTGGCGATATGCGCCCGACCAGTACGACCTTCGCGCAGGCGTTCGCCCGCGGCGCCACCTACCGTGGCGCGAACGTGGTGATGCTAGGACTAATTTCCACCGACGAACTTTATTTTGCTTCTGGCAAGCACAATGCTGCCGGGGTGGTGTTTACCGCCAGCCACAACCCGGCCCAGTACAACGGCATTAAGATGTCTAAGGCCGGCGCCCGTCCGGTCTCTTCGGACACCGGACTATTTGATATTCGCGACCTGGCTCAGCAGTACCTCGATGAGGGATTGCCGGTGTCGGGCGACGGTGAGCAGGGGCGCATCAGCGAGCGCGACGTCTTGGCAGATTATGCAGCGTACCTGCGTGAATTAGTTGACTTATCGACGATTCGTCCGCTGAAGCTTGTAGTGGATGCGGGCAACGGCATGGGTGGTTTGACCACTCCTGCGGTGCTTGGCGATACTGTTCTCCCCGGATTACCGCTGGATATTGTGCCGTTGTATTTTGAACTTGATGGTACTTTCCCGAATCACCCGGCGAATCCGCTGGAACCAGAAAATCTCAAAGATTTGCAGGCCGCGGTGCTGGCTCATGGAGCGGACCTGGGTCTGGCATTTGATGGGGACGCGGATCGTTGCTTCGTGATCGATGAGCGTGGTTTGCCGTTGTCGCCAAGTGCGATCACCGCATTGGTTGCGGTGCGTGAAATCGCTCGGGTACAGGCCGAGGGCGAGGAAAATCCGGTGATCATTCACAACTTGATCACGTCCAAGGCCGTGCCTGAATTTGTTGAGAAGTCTGGTGGCATGGCGGTGATGACCCGTGTGGGTCACTCATTTATCAAGGCTGAAATGGCTGCACAGGGCGCGGTGTTCGGTGGTGAGCATTCGGCACACTATTACTTCCGTGATTTTTACAATGCGGATACCGGCATGCTTGCCGCGATGCATGTGCTGGCCGCGCTGGGTGGTCAGGATCTTCCGTTGTCGGAACTGGGCCGAGAATTTGAGCCGTATGTTGCTACCGGTGAGATTAACTCCGAGGTTGAAGATAAGGCTGGGGCTGTTGCCCGCGTTGTCGAGCATTTTGCTGGTCAGCCGGTGGATGTCACGACGCTGGATGGCACCACATTTACTGCCAAGGATGGTAGCTGGTGGATCAACTTGCGTCCGTCGAATACCGAACCTTTCCTGCGCTTTAACGGCGAAGGTGCCACGGCACAGATTATCGAACCAATTCGCGATACGGTTTTAGCAATCGTGCGTGAAGCACACATCACCAACTAAGGGGTTAGCACCGTGAATCTCGAAGATCTCGACGAGTCCGTTAAAGACGCATTGAACAAAGTTTTGGGCACCGCACTAGGTGTGGCCCGCGAACAGCTTGAGGAACAGGGTGTCTTCCTGCCTTTCGCCATCGCTTTGGAACCTAAGGAAGCCGATGGCGAGCCTGAACTGCGTTTGATCGCCGTTCCGCCCACGGACAATCCTGAAGATCCGGATGCTGACATTGATACCGAGGCGATGGCTGCGGATCTAGTACAGGTACTGAACGAGCAAGGAACTCACTTCGAAGCGATCGCTATCGCCTCGGATGTCTTGCTCGAAGCCGATGACCGCGACGCTATTCATGTGGTCGCTGAGCACAAGGTCGGTGCCGCACTAGCGATCGTCCAGCCATACTCGATGCCAGCCGAGCCTGGTGGCGATTGGACCTTCGAGGAGCCTTCGGCGGAGTCCGCCGAATCTATCTGGGCCAACACACAGCAGTAGACTGGGTTTATGAAACTCAGTGCCTTCGCCGACGTGTGCCTACGAACCGTGATGGTTCTAGGCGCACCCGGTGTCGGCCAATTGACCAGTCGTGAGATTTCCGAACTGGTCGGTGTCCCCTATAACCATGTGGCCAAGGCAGTCGTAGAATTACGTACTTTGGGACTCCTGGAGGTCACTCGCGGTCGCCATGGCGGTGCGCAAATCACCGAACGTGGTTTGGCCTATTCAGTCGGTACACTCTTGCGCTCGCTGGACTGGCGCGAAGATGTGGTCGACTGCACCACCCATGACGCAGTGGGAAATTGTCCGCTCTCGGCAGGGTGCCGTTTACGTTCGGCATTGAAGAGCGCCAGAGAGGCTTTTTACGCTTCACTAGACTCTTTAACGGTCACAGATATTTGTGAGAACTCTCCTGCGATCACGTTGTTGCCCTTCCCCACCGTGCGTCATAACGCGTAATCAACGCCTAAAATCCCGATAGCGGGACCTTCGATTTGCATTCTTCTTCTACGGGGCGTAGAACTTAACTCATAATCTTGCATTTTAAATACAAGATACATTTACCCTCTAAGGAGACAAGATGCTTTCAACCCAGTCCCGCCCAGTCATCGAAGCGACTCTGCCGATCATTGGCGCTCGCATCTCCAGCATTACCCCAAACTTCTATGACCGTCTCTTTGCCGCTCACCCACAGCTGCTCGACGGAATCTTCTCCCGCTCAAACCAGAAAAACGGAACCCAGCAGCAAGCACTGGCCGGCTCCATCGCGGTGTTCGCCACCCACCTGATCAATTCACCAGAAACTCTGCCAGAAACGATGTTGGCACGCATCGCCCACAAGCACACCTCACTGGGTGTCGTCGAAGAGCAGTACCCCATCGTGTACGAGCACCTCTTCGCCGCCATCGCCGAAGACCTAGGCGACGCGCTGACCCAAGAGATCGCAGATGCCTGGAGCGAGGTCTACTGGCTGATGGCTCACGCACTGATCAAGATCGAAAAGGGCCTCTACTCACAGCAGGCAAACGACGTCGTTTACAGCCAGTGGAAGCTCGCCGAGCGTACCGAAGAAGCCAACAACTCCGTCACCTTCAGCTTCGAACCAGCCGACGATATTGTCGCTTCGACCGCCAAGGCAGGACAGTTCGTTTCGGTTCGCATGCCGATGACCGATGGTTTGCGCCAGGTGCGCCAATACACCCTCAGCGGGGATGTCGAGAACACCGCACGCCGCACCGTAACCGTGAAGCTTGATGTGGATGGCGAGTTCACTCCGGTCATGCACAATTCGCTGAAAGTTGGCGACATCGTTGAACTTTCAAACCCCTACGGTGACCTGACCATCGATGAGTCCGGAGCACCACTGGTGATCGCTACCGCAGGTATTGGTTGCACCCCAAGTGCCGCAGCGCTGAGCACCCTGGCAGCACGTGGCTCCACCCGCAAACTCACCGTATTGCACGCCGACCAGGAATACACTGCCTGGCCACTACGTGAGCAAATGATCGAGTCGCTGAGCAAGCTGCCACAGGCCACGCTGAGCACCTGGTTCGAACGCGGCGAACTGCCAGAGCACATCGAGGCCAAGTCCGGTTACATGGATCTCAGCGATACCTTGACCGCCGACAGCCACGTCTACCTGTGTGGCCCGCTGCCGTTCATGCACGCGGTACGCGGCCAGGCTCTAGCCGCCGGTGTCCCTGCCCAGCACATCCACTATGAGGTCTTCGGCCCAGATGTATGGCTAGCAGCCTAACCATAAACTAGCTAAGCGCGACGCAGATTCGAATTATGGGGGAATCTGCATCGCGCTTAGCTATATTTAAAGGCTATTTATTTTTGTTCGGCTTCGGTATTTCTGGCTTACGCTTGGGAACCGCAGGTTTAGGATCAACCTGGCGCGGCTGACTTTCAGCCGATTCTGGCTGTGCACCTGACAGCTTCGTCGGCTTAGCTGGCTTCTCCTGTTTTGCCGCCTGTGGGTCCACTAAAATCTGATGAATGCTCGCGTCGCTGATCCACCGCCGCACTACCGAGTTGAACAGTAGCGGGTTCTCAATATTCCACTGGTGGTGCATGCCTGGCACGACCCGAGTTACCGCCTGCGGAAGGCCATGGCGTAACGCTTCAAAAGACTTCTGCACATGCTTAGGTTCCTTGCCCCCTGCCAATGCCAGCACCGGCCCACGATAGTTTGCCAGCTTGTCGGGAAGTCCGCCGGGATCCAGATCATCCATGATGGCGCGTAAATTCTCTGACTTCAGCAGCACACCATGTTCTGCGAACAACTCCCGTTCGTCATCCACCATGCCATAGGCGCCGGCCTGGAAACGCCAGTACCATTCACTGCCAATCAGTTTCAGCGCCATCCGGTTCATTGCGCGTGCGGCTGCCGGCACGCCGGTGACCGGGGTACCTGTCAGCAGCAAGGAATCGACCAGTTCTGGATGTCGCGCAGCCACATGCAGGGCAATCACCCCGCCTAAGGAAATACCTACCAGGTGCACCCCACCTTCGGAGACCTCATCGGCGATAAGCGCCGCCACGTCATCGGCGGCCGAGTCTAAACCCTGCCAAGTCTCTTCGCTGCGCGCGCCGAAAGCGGGAAGATGCAAGGTCAGCACATTGAAGTCGCCAAAGGCTAGAACCTGCGGATCCCAGCTCCAATTACCAACATTTCCGCCATGTAAAAAAACCAGCGTTTGGGCGGGTTTATCTCTTCCGGACGCACGACGTGCTGGATGTAGTTCGGGATAGTCGGTTGCGTCCCTGCTGAACTTCTTCTCAGTGGAACCGGCGTCTTTGCCTGGTGTCATGGCAGATGCTCCATTACTGCGTCAAGCCATTCCAGCTCGGCGGCCTGCTGTCGAATTGCATGGTCCAAGGTGGCGGCCATGAGGAAGCTGCGGCGGTCCGCCGCCGCTCGCATGTCGATGCCTTCACGTTGGGAGAGATAGTCATCTAAAACGGCCTGAGTTTTGACCCGACGTTCGGTCAGAAGCTGATCAATATCCTCACGGGGTAGCTCGGCCGCGAAAAATACCTGTCCCATGAAGGGGTCCCGCTCAGTGCCCTGGGCCGCTCCGTCGGAAAGCCATCCAACCAGGGCCTGCCGACCGGCATCGGTAATGTGATGCTCTTGGCGGTCAGGATAGTTTGACTGCGCCACAGTGGTCACCGTCGCGTAGCCCTTATCAACTAGCTGAGCCAACGTGCGGTAGATCTGCGCTTTATCTGCGTTCCAAAAGTGATTAATGGAGGAGTCAAAATGTTTCTTGAGCTCATAACCAGTCATCGGTGCCAAACAGAGCAACCCTAGGATCAATCGTGCCAAAACCATGGATTCATCTTTTCATATTTAGTTGATTTTGCGGCTCTACTGACTCTTCCG
>NZ_NRGT01000064.1:0-2052 GCF_002332285.1 Glutamicibacter sp. BW77
TGCGAGGTTTCCTTGACCATAGCCGGGGATTACTCGGCTATCAGGACTGGGATGTGAGGATCAACGCGGGGGAGCCGAACTGCTCTTACCCCAATGGATTTTCTAGCGCTCCGAGTCTGCCTTTACGCGCCGTCGATCTCTCTCGGTAAACCCTTTGTTCTCTCTACACCCGGGGGCTAGCCGGTGGCCTTGACGCCCATACTCAGCTTCGACATGCTGGGGCGTGTACCTCGCGAGTTTGCAGTCTCCAAGGTACTCTTAAATTGAATTATCGTTCTTGATAATGATGCCCGAGGCTTGCAGGCCTCGGGCATCAATCTTTTAAGCACAATGACTTGTGGGTTAGCACACCCCCACGGTTTTACTGGGAAGCCTCAGATTCGTAGGCGAAGAATATTCGATTTAGCTTTGGGCGTGTCGTATCGGTGATCACGATAGTTAAATGAAAAACGACCGGACTATGTCCGGTCGTTTCCCGCGATTAGCATCACGAGATTGAAGCTGAGCCCAGAAAAACAATCCCCATACAAAGGGGGTGAATCCTCCCGAGCGGCCCCGTAAGCACCTAACTAGAGTGCGTTAACGGAAATCCGATGAGCCTGGTCGATACATTCCTTAGATTCCATCGATCATGTCGCTAAAGCAACCCTAGCATTTAGGTTACTTAAAACGCAAATTCAAAAAACAGCTTACTGCCATTAGTGCATACTGGTATAGTTGCTAGTGCAACCCACTAAGTAATATCTTCATATTCCTAATAATACCACGGCCCAAAACGCTGTTTTAAGAAGGTTGGATTAGTGAACACCTCTCAACGGGCGCTCTCCGCTAAATTTTCAGAAGCCCTAAAACATTCCGGCGCACCAATTCGTCGCTCTTTCACCGATGCTCAGGACAATGAGCTGTCCCCTTTGGCCTCACTCATGCGAGGTTCCCGTGGTCAAGGTGGAGGTGGTCGAGGAGGCGGTACCCGGCTTGCAGTCTTGCTGACGCTTTTATGGGTCTTGCGTGCAGGGCATCATGATTCTGATAGGCCTGCGCGTTTTTGGGCTCAATTAATTGGTCTGAACGAGCCAAAAACTGACGGCGCTCGTGCAGTACGAGATAGTTTTCACGAACTGGCCAAGCGCAAATTAATTACTGTGGATTCAGTGATTCCGGGAACGCTTTTGATCCAGCTGTTACGGGAGGATGGGACAGGCATTCCGTACTCCAGCCCAGTTGCTTCGCAGGTTGGCGGTGCTGTCACAGAGCCTTATTTCCGCATCCCACCTGCATTGTGGGAAACGGGGCTAATTAGCGAATTGTCAGGCCCAGGGCTGGCCATGTTCGTTATCGTAATGCGTTCGGTTCGCTCCGACCGACCTCAGAACAAACTCTGGTTTTCATCTGCCAGTTTTAAGGAAAGATATTCCCTTGGGGACAGTACGAGAAAATCAGGTCTTAGAGAACTCGTAGAACACGGCGTACTGATCGAATCTTATGAGTCGGTCGACGACACTGGCGGCACGGAATACAGAACCAGAAGACGAAAAACTTACACGGTAGATCCTGCGTACTTACCATTCAAAACAAATGAAGTATCCACTCAGAAGAGTTGATTCCAACAGCACGTTGTACGGCGTTCTAACGCATTTTTAAAAACGTACATGAAGTGAGGTTTGGTACGGAGTCTTTAAATCGTTTCTAGGGTGCTTACAGCGCCACTGAGAGGCATGTTTTTAAACAGAAGCGTGTCGATCAGCGTGTGCGAGATTCGGCTGTTTTTGTGTGCGTGTGAAGGCCCAGTGCAACGCCCTCAGGAACTGGGGTCTGGCGCATGCCAAGCCACTTAGGACACCTAAGTTGATAGCTTGCTCCGTCGCGCAGCGTCTGGTTCCCGGGATTGGGCTGGAAGCCCAAAGTGAAACCCCTCTGTGCACAGAGGGGTTTCCGCTCACGCGCGACTGGATATCCAGTTGCTATGCTTGCTGATCTTCAAACGCTCTGTGGGGCTCTCTAAGGCTTTAGGACGCATCCACATGCAGGCGAGTCCCTAGAAGCTGTTCTCAC
>NZ_NRGT01000065.1:0-100170 GCF_002332285.1 Glutamicibacter sp. BW77
CCCAATGACGCGGAGCTTAGTGTTTAAACAGTAGAACTCAGCTAGTTCCCGCCAAGGCAGTGGGCCAGTTCCAGTTCAATGTGTTCATGCCGAAATTCATGTCCAGTATCCAACAGCTTCTGCGGGACTACCCGCTGGTCCGCCAAGGCCAACAACTGGGTACCTTCCGTACCGAGCAGCAGCTTCGGCGCTGCCGCGGGCACAGGAATGATGGCTGGACGGCGCACTGCTTTGGCCAGAGCCTTGGTGAATTCGATATTGTTCACCGGGTGAGGTGCCACAGCATTTACCGGACCATCAAGCTGCGTGTCCCACAAAGCCCGGTGGTAAATATCTACTAGATCGTCAAGACCGATCCACGACAGGCATTGGGTACCAGTACCTAGTCGGCCGCCGAGTCCGGCGGTGAAGATTGGCCGAAGCACCGCAAGCATGCCACCGCGGGGGCTGAGCACAATACCTGTACGGATTTGCACTCGGCGCATCGAGGATACTCCGGCACCGGCTGCTTGTTCCCAGCGCTGAACAACGTCGGCTAAAAAATCTGAGCCAACGGGTTGCGGGATCGACTTTTCATCAACCGGGGCGGGCCCACTCTTTGCACCATATATTCCCACGGCAGAGGCGCTGACGAACGTTGACACGTTTGCTCGGGCAGCAAGTTCGGCCAGGGCCTGTGTCGGCTCAATACGACTGGATTCAATCGCCTGACGGTGTTTGTCGCTAAACCTGCCAAAGATGCTAGCTCCAGCGAGGTGAATCACCGCGTCGCACCCGTCAAGCAAGTCATCCGCCGGCGCCATCGAATCCCAACGTCGCTCATTGGCAGACTTCGGGGTGCCGCGCACTAGCTTGATTACGCGATGCCCGCCGGTGGATAAGAACGCACACAATGCTTCCCCGACCATTCCGCTTGAACCGGTCACCGCGATGGTCAATGGCTTCAGCCCTGCGGCGGCGGCTCGCTGGTGGGCGGCAAAGTCTGCGCCGAGCTGACGATGACGATAGGCAAGCATGCGCGCAGTCTGGCGGGCAGGAAGATTCGAATTGATACGGTCGATAACCGTCGTCGCATCTCCGTCGGCAGGTTCGAAGAGGTGCTCATGCTTCCAGTTCACCGCCCGTGTGGCGATGGCTCGCAAACCTTGCGGTTCTACTTCGTCGACAAATTTTCGTTCTGGAATATAACCATCTGGCTGGTGCTGGGCGAACCAACGCAGACCGCCTGGCAATCCCAGCACCGCCGTTCCGTCACGTAACGACTCGGCTTCGGCTACTACCTTCAGCGGAAGCCAGGGCGGCAGGAGTCTGCGAATTGCTCCGGGGCGAGAAAACCACGCAAAAACCTCGGCAGGGGGTGCTTGAATTTCGCTTGAACGCTGGTGTGTCATGGGGCAATACTACGTCGGACCGGGCGCCTGTCTTGCCCCCAAATTTTCTCTATCGTGCATTCATTGACATCTAGATTCAGGCATACCAAGCCGGAAGATAGTCGAAAGGTGCATCCTCGCCGACTCGTCCGTCGATAGCCTCACGCAGTAAGTCCGCATGTCCGGTATGCCGGCCATATTCCTCGATCAGATCACAGATCACCCGACGTACACTGGCGTGCCTGCCTTCAAACTCCAATGCCGACGGTGCATCGAGTCCCCCGGCAGCGACCACTCCGGCTTGTATTCTCCGACTTTTAGCGACCATGGTGTCGTAGCGCTGGTAAAGCGCCGAGGGGTCATCTTTTGGGTTTACCGCAAACTGGTCACGTCCTTCCGCGGTGAGTTCAAGAAGAACCTCTGGACGTTCACGAGCGATGAAGTAAGTGAACTTTTCATCCTCAACGGCCGCAAGATGTTGCAGTAATCCGCCAAGGCTCAACTCACTGCTGGGTAGCCTGAACATCAACTGCTTAATGTCCAGACCGTCGGCCTTATATCTGAAAGTGACTCGCAACCGGTCAAGCATGCCAAGCAGGTGCACTTGCTCGGTTCCACCCATTGGCGGTTCCCACGGGGGAAAGTTTTCCATGTTGCACTCCTTTATCCGAGATGTGAGTTGACGTACCAAACTGGTTTCGTCAGCTAATGAACTGAATAATTAGAAGTATGCTCCCGACCGGAACCACATTGGAAGCCCCGCAGTGGCTAGCACGCGCCGCCGCGCATGAAGAACGCGCGCGGACCTTTGGCGAACCATTTGTGCAACGGCGAATGACCGGAGCAAAACATCCCATCGAAGATTTTCTCTTCACCTATTACACGCAGAAGCCGGGCCAGCTTTACCGTTGGCACCCCGGAATTGGTGTGGCCTTACTCGGCGAAGAAGCTCAAGAACGTGCCGATTGGAAATTTTATCGCGCGGTACAAACACCTGACGGACCTGGCCTAGAACTTGATATACAGAAGTTCTCCGAGTCGCGAACACGTGTCACCGAATTTGCTCGCATCCTGTTGCGCAATACCGCACAGCGGCCAGCGAACTTTTCCTGTTTTGGATTACATGAGTGGGCAATGGCCTACAAATCTGAGCTCAACGGTATCCGTCATGAATACTTGCCATTACGCTTGGGCGCCAGCGGAACCGATCAGGTGGTTGAAAACCATAAGATTCGCTGCACCCACTTTGATGCGTTCAGGTTTTACACCCCTCAAGCGGTGCCGCTCAACGAATTGCAGCCAACGCGGGACACACAGGTGGACCTTGAACAGCCCGGATGCCTTCATGGAAATATGGACCTCTATAAATGGGCCTATAAGTTGAGCCCTGCGGTACCGACCGATTTAGTCATGGACTGCTTTGAGCTTGCATGGGACATTCGTACCATGGACATGCAAGCTTCCCCCTATGATTTGGCCAAGTGGGGTCATGCTCCCATCCGGATCGAAACTCCCGAGGGCAAGGCGCAGTACGTGAGGTTGCAAAAAGAGTTTGCACAGCGTGCGGATGTGCTTCGTTCCAAACTATTGCAGGTAGCACTTAGCCTGCCAATTGCCCCAAAACACTAGCAAACTCCCATGTTGGCCGAGCACAATGAGCTTATGGGACGACTCAAAGATCAGCTCAGCACCTCTGCTTTAGCGTGTCTAACACCGCTTTTGGCCGGGCTGTTGCTCGCCGGTTGTGCGACGTCGAATCCCCAATCGGCTTCCGCTCCCGCTAGCACATCAGCGGATCTAAAGATCAGCATTAGTTTTGATGGTAAATCTGTGGACAACGAATATCATCTTCAGTGCCGTGGCGCCCGAGCGACCGAATCCAGCACACTTCCGAACGCCAATGATGCCTGCGAATTACTGGTGAAAAATCCCGAATTACTCACCAGCAAACCCTCCGCACAACAAACTTGCACCGAAATCTATGGTGGACCGGTCACCGCGAAAGTTAAAGGAGAAATTGGGGATCAGCCTGTCCAAGCAAACTTTGACCGACACAATGGTTGCGCCATCAGCATCTGGGATTCGCTGGCTCCGTTGCTAGGCGAAGGACTGCGGTAACGAGTTATTTTTCCTCGCAAATACCTTGAGTTATAGATGCCGCGACTAGAATAGGAAGACTATGGAGTTCTTCCTGCTGATCATTGCGCTGTTATTCGCCACTATATTGATTGTCGGACTGGGTGAACGCATCAAGCTGCCCTATCCGATTTTGATGTTGATCGTGGCGACCTTGGCAGGGTTCTTGCCGTTCATCCCCGAACTGCATATAGAACCGGAATTGATCCTCCCAATTTTCCTGCCCCCATTGCTCTTCGCCACAGCGCAACGAAGCTCTTGGTCGGTGTTCCGGCTGCGCTGGAAAGCACTGATCCGACTGGCAGTGGTGTTAATCGTGGTGACTGCCGGTGCAGTCGCGGCTACCTCGCTCGTCTTCGCACCGTTCCTTTCTATTCCTTTAGCTATCGCTCTCGGAGCGATCGTGGCACCACCTGACCCGGTCTCCGTTGATGCCATCGCAACCAAGGTGAAGATGCCACGCAGGCTCACCTCATTATTGGAAACTGAGGGTCTCTTTAACGACGCGATGGCTATCGTGCTCTTCCAGCTTGCGGTCACCGCAATGCTAAACGGCACCGAGGTTGGATTTAATCTTGTCCCAAGCTTCTTGATCGGTGCAGCACTTGCCATACTCGTGGGCTTCATCATGGCCTGGATCGTCGGTGCATTGAACCGCTTCGTGCCTAACCTTGCAGCACGTTGTGCCGCAACCTTGGTGGCACCCTACGCGGTGTACATGCTGGCTGAAGAAATCCATGCCTCGGGCGTGGTCGCCGTCGTAGTTTTGGCCCTAGAACTTGGGCGGCGCGACCGCCCACAGGACTCCCAGGAGCGTCTAACTCGACGCGCGTTCTGGGAAGTACTCGAAATGTTAGCCACCGGTCTGGCCTTCGGAATGATGGGTTTGGAAATGAACTCGGTCATCCAAGAAGAAGGCAGCAACCTAATCCGTTTCATCCCCGGCGTCGCGGCGATCTGTGTGGTGGTGATTTTGGTGCGCACGCTATGGATGTTCGGGACCTATCACTTGCCAAATACCTTGCGGGGAATGAACAAAGTCTCCGCGGCAAAAGACTCCTTGGTGCTCACGTGGTGTGGCATGCGCGGTTTGGCGACGCTGGCGCTAGCCTTGGCGTTGCCGAAGGTCACCGCGGATGGCACACCTATCGAGGGAAGAAACTTCGTAGTCGTCGCAGCGTGCACGGTGTTGCTAGCGACCCTGGTGGTTCCCGGTTTAACGCTTCCGGTACTGATGCGCGTGCTCAAATTGCGGGACAATGACCAAGCGACCAAAAAGGCACGCCGGGCGTTGGCCCGACGTGCCGAAGATGTAGCGGTAAAGACGTTGAAGACAAATATGGATTTGCATGATCTACCGGAAAACTACCGACATGTAGTCACCCGACGCATGCACGATCTACACAACATCCTGCTGTCGGATCCTGATACCCACGATGCGATCACCGATGAGAAGTACACACAGTTGCGCGCGGTAATCACCAAGGCAGACGCGATCCAGTCCACCGCGCTAGCAGCAGCTCGTGATGAGCTGCTTCAGGCCAGGCGTGAACCGGGCGTCGATCCACACATGGTTGACGAGATCATGCTGCGCATTGATAGGCGCACCGCGACCTTGGATCGCTAAATCGGCGTCTAGCTCGCGATGCGTTCCAGACGAACAATGACCTCATAGTGATTTGTCTGTGGGAACATATCCATCACCCGCGCTTGTTTGGCGCTAAAGCCATCAAGGCGCTCCAAGTCGCGAGCCAGAGAATTAGTGTTGCAACTGGAATACACCAGATGTTGCACGCTGGAAGCATTCAGCCATTGAGCCAGCTCAGCAGAGATGCCGCGGCGCGGAGGGTTAAGTACTACGGCGTCCGGCGCTTGCTCTGCAGCTAATGCGAACTCGGTGGCGTCCATGGCTGTAAAGGTCGTATTTTCTTGACCCAGTTCTTCGGCCGCAAGATTAGCCGCCGCAACCGACTCGGTACTGGTTTCAATTCCTTGAACCCGACGATCGCCTTCGGCACAGTGCAGCGCAAAACCACCGACACCGCAATATAGATCCCAAACGCTGGCCGGGTTCGCGTCGTTAATCCACTGTCGCGCCTGACGGTACAACGCCGCGGCGATTTCGGTATTTGTTTGGAAGAAGCCCTGTGGGCGTAGGTGCATCGGCACCCCATTAAGACCGAATTCCAGGGTAGTGCGACGAGTGAGGATAATTTCTTCCTCGCCTTCCAATACGGCTTTGTGCTCGGGCAGGAAGTTCACCGAGACAACGCTATACCGTGGCAGCAGCTCCAAAAACTGCGGTAATGAATCACGCAGCGCAACAAAATGTTTTTTAGTGCGTAGTACCCAACGCACCATCACAGCACCGGTATCTGACAGCGTGAGAATGACGTGTTTGAGCTCGCCCTTACGCTTCGGCACGCTGTAAGGAATCATTTTCAGTTCCTTGATGAAGCGCTCGATCACGGGGAACAGCGCGCGCAACTCGGGGGCGCATACCCCGCAGTTACGTAGGTCAACGCCGTGTCCATCGGCGTCGAGAATACCGATGGTGGGATTGTCGGTAGTTCCGGAGATCACCATTTTCGCCTTGTTGCGGAATCCTGATTCCGAGCTGGCCTGTGGCGGCAAAAATTGTAGATCGGGGAACTGCGCCAGCGAGGTGGCGCAGTGATCGACTTTGGCTTGGAGCTGATCAGCGTATGGCACCGTCATTTGCGTGCAGGAGTGGCAACGGTCGGCGGAGAAGTAAAGGCATTCCATGGTGTCTTCGATTTTACCGAAGTTCTCTGAACGTTCGGCACAAAGCAATTTCGACGGTTATTGACCGCAAATCTTCAGCTTTCCCCGATATGCTCACTAGCAGATCGATATTAGGTATGAACTACGGTGACTACCCAGAAACTTCCGATTTTCGAAAGGAAAGATGGCACTTCGACACGGGCATTCCACTCAAATGCGTGGTTACGCATTACTAGCGCTCCCCTTGGCAGCCGTAATCGGAGCATGCACGAGTTGCTCTTCCTCAGTTCCTCAAGCTGCGCCCGTCCCGTCGACTGCCTCTTCCAGCGCTCCAGCAAGCCTGCCGGTTCAAAGCCCAGCTGCAGCGCCTTCTGCCACTCAACCTAAAAAAGCCACAGCTTCTAGTGCCCCAGCCAGCGCGGCAACTAAGACTGTCACCAACAACCGGTCTAAGCCAACAACATCACCGACAACCTCCGCTACGCAGGGAGACGTGACCCCGCTGTCCAGCGCCGCGGCCTCCGGTTCTGGTTCGGCTAGCTTCAAGCAACTTCCCGGAAGCACTCCAGCACTTTCGGCTTCTACCACTGCTCTTTATGCGGCGGTTGCCGACCGGAATCCGAAGGCCGCACGCAAGGCCTTAAAAGCCGGCGCCGAGCTGGAAGCACAGGATTCACGGGGGAACACTCCGCTGATGCGTGCGGTACTCAATCGCGATCAGAAGGTCGCAAAGACCTTGATAAACGCTGGTGCCCTACCTGATGCAAAAAATTCTTCCCAAGATTCACCCTTCTTAAAGGCCAGTGCTTTGGGCTTAGAAGAAGTTCTGCGTTCGGCTCTGTCCCACGGAGCGAATGTGAACAGTGTGGACCGCCTCGGCAGTACCGCCCTCTTCTTAGCTAGTGAAGAAGGCCAGGTCGAGTCGGTACGGATCTTGTTACAGCATGACGTTCCATTGGACAAGGTTAATGACCTTGGCTGGAGCGCGTTGCATGTGGCTATCGCCTTGGGGCAAGGATCAAATAGTTCGCTGTCAATCGTCCGTTTGCTCTTAGCAGCCGGAGCCAATCCACACCTGAGCGACCCGTCGGGGTCCAACGCATTTGATTTGGCAGAGAAGCGTAATCTCACCCAGATGCTGTCAACTCTTCGCACTTCAAGCAAGTAGCCTCCAGCGCGTTATAGGGCATCGACGTAAAACCAAGCACCATTTTCGCGCACGAATGAGCTCACTTCACGTTGGCTAGCTTGTCCACGTCCATGGGCGTAATGCGCCTCAAAGTCCACGACCCCTCGTGTAGCGTCCGGACCTCCAGCTCGGGTTTGATGAATTTCCAAGCCCAACCAGCGCATACCGGCATCTAGTTCAAGTTCCTTAGGACGTGTGGTTTCGTGCCAGGTATCAAGTAAATACTGCGTTTTCCCCAGCACAAAGGCGCTATAGCGTGAGCGCATTAATTCTTGGGCGGTCTGTGGCAGATTTTCTCCGTTGGCACGCCCGTCATGAAAACGTTGGCAGCAGTCTAAATATCTGCGCTGTTCGGCGTCGAGCTCACGGCAGGGACAACGGGTTTCCTTGGAGTTTTGCACGTATTTAGTTTACTTGGGAGCTACGGTGGCCCGGCCCACGAGCCGAAGATCACATGACTTATAACGGGCTAGAACTGTGCTTATACACACCTATGCGTTTTACCTCTCGCTTACCCGGTAGACTGATTAAGCAAGCTCGCGGAGCGCCAAATCCCCCTGGTGTGAGACGGCATCTCCGTGTGGCATTTAACTTAACCTCGCCAACAGGAGATATGCCGGATGCCCCGCATCGTTGTAGATGTCATGCTCAAGCCAGAAATCCTTGACCCTCAGGGCAAGGCCATCGCGGGAGCACTTCCCCGCTTAGGCTTCACCTCCTTCGAAGCTGTCCGCCAGGGCAAGCGTTTCGAACTCTTTGTCGATGGCGAGGTGACCGACGAAGTTCTCGCCCAGGCGCGCGAAGCTGCAGAAACTCTGCTTTCTAACCCGGTTATCGAAGACGTTGTCAACGTCGAGGTCGTCGCAGACTAATGAGCACCGAACTTCCTTTAATTGGCGACTACTCAACGCCAACTACGCAACTGTCTGGTGCACGCATCGGTGTGGTGACCTTCCCGGGCACCCTCGATGACCGTGACGCCGCTCGTGCGGTTCGCGCTGCCGGTGCCGAAGCGGTGTCCTTGTGGCACGCCGACACCGATTTGCAGGATGTCGACGCCGTGGTGATCCCCGGCGGATTCTCCTATGGCGATTACCTGCGCGCCGGAGCGATCTCCCGCTTCGCACCCATGATGGACAAGATTGTTGATGCCGCAAATTCGGAGGCGAAGCTTCCGGTTCTGGGTATCTGCAATGGTTTCCAGATCCTCACCGAGTCGCATCTGCTACCCGGTTCGATGATTAAAAATGATCACCTGAAGTTCCTCTGCCGTGACCAGCTGTTGCGCGTTGAGAACAATCAGACCGCCTGGACCAACGGCTACGAAGCCGGCCAGGAGATCACCATCGTGCTGAAGAACCAGGACGGCCAGTACGTGGCTGACGAGAAGACCCTGGACATGCTCGAAGCCGAAAACCGCGTGGCATTTAGCTACGTGGGCTGGAACCCTAACGGCTCGCGCCGTTCGATCGCCGGCATCAGCAACGAAGCGGGCAACGTGGTCGGCCTGATGCCGCACCCAGAGCACGCCATCGAAGCCGGTTTCGGTCCAGATCACCGTGGTACCGACGGGCTGACGTTCTTCACCAGTGTTTTGACCCACCTTGTTGGAGGCAAAAAATGAGCCTAGAAGCCACCAAAGAATTTAACATCGACACCGTCGAGAACGCCGCAGCTACCCCAAAGGTGGAACTGCCTTGGACCGAGCTTGGCCTGAAGGACAATGAGTTTGCCGAGATCGTCAAGATCTTGGGACGCCGTCCAACGGCGGCGGAACTGGCCATGTATTCGGTGATGTGGTCCGAGCACTGCTCGTATAAGTCCACCAAGAACCACCTGCGCCAGTTTGGCCAGAAAGTCACCCCGGAGATGAAGAAGGACCTGATGGTCGGCATGGGCGAAAACGCCGGTGTCACCAACTTGGGCGATGGCTGGGCCGTCACCTTCAAGATCGAATCGCACAACTCCCCTTCGTTTGTTGAGCCGCACCAGGGTGCTGCTACCGGCATCGGCGGTATCGTGCGCGACATCATCTCCATGGGCGCACGCCCCATTGCAGTGATGGATCCATTGCGTTTCGGCGCAATTGACCACCCGGATTCCCAGCGTGTGGTGCACGGCGTGGTTTCCGGTATCGGTAGCTACGGCAACTCACTGGGTCTGCCGAACATCGGCGGCGAAACTGTCTTCGACCCTATTTACCAGGGCAACCCACTGGTGAACGCACTAGCCGTAGGCGCACTGCGCCACGAAGATCTACGCCTGGCTAACGCCTCCGGCGTGGGCAACAAGGTCGTGCTCTTCGGTGCACGCACCGGTGGCGATGGCATTGGTGGCGCCTCGGTGCTGGCTTCGGAATCATTTGATGACACCAAGCCATCCAAGCGCCCAGCGG
Organism: Glutamicibacter sp. BW77; assembly: GCF_002332285.1. Lineage (NCBI taxonomy): Bacteria > Bacillati > Actinomycetota > Actinomycetes > Micrococcales > Micrococcaceae > Glutamicibacter > Glutamicibacter sp. BW77. Next base: position 9,836 of record NZ_NRGT01000065.1, read on the forward strand.
TACAGGTTGGCGACCCGTTTGCCGAGAAGGTACTCATCGAGTGCTGCCTGGAACTGTTCAAGGCTTCGCTGGTTGAAGGTATCCAGGATCTGGGCGCCGCAGGCATCTCCTGCGCCACCAGTGAATTGGCAGCCAACGGCGACGGCGGCATGAACGTCGAACTGACCAGCGTCCTACTGCGCGATCCAACCCTGACCCCAGGCGAAATCCTGATGTCAGAGTCCCAGGAACGCATGATGGCTGTGGTGACCCCGGATAACGTCAAGGCTTTTGAAGCCGTGATGGATAAGTACGCCGTGGAATACTCCTGGCTAGGCGAGGTCACCGACGATAACCGTCTGACCATCACCTGGAACGGTGAGGTCATCGTAGACGTTGACCCAAGCACCGTGGCAGTAGACGGTCCGGAATATGACCGCCCCTACGCACGCCCACAGTGGCAGGACGCGCTGCAGGCCGACACCTTCAAGGCTTCGGATGCCGGCAAGAACTTGCCAGCTTCCGGGGATGAGATCAAGGCTGCGGTGCTTGAACTCATCGCTAGCCCGAACATGTGCGACAAATCGTGGATTACCCGCCAGTATGACCGTTACGTCGGCGGTAACACCGCGTTGTCTTCCCCGGATGATGCTGGCGTTGTCCGTATCGATGAGGAAACCGGCCTAGGCGTAGCCATCGCTACCGATGCTAACGGCCGCTACACCTACCTGGACCCTTACCTAGGGGCCCAGCTGGCGTTGGCCGAGTCCTACCGTAACGTCGCTACCTCCGGTGCGATCCCGATTGCCGTCTCCGACTGCCTGAACTATGGATCCCCCGAGGATCCTGATGTGATGTGGCAGCTGGCAGAAGGTATCCGCGGACTGTCCGATGCCTGCCAGGTGCTCGGCGTTCCGGTCACCGGCGGTAACGTGTCCCTGTACAACCAGACCGGCACCACTGCGATCCACCCAACCCCGGTGGTTGCGACTCTGGGCAAGCTTGATGACGTAGCACGTCGCACCCCTTCGGGCTGGCGCGAGGATGCAGACGGACAGGCAATCTACCTTATTGGTAAGACCTTCGATGAGCTAGACGGGTCGGAGTTCGCCAACCTGCGTGGGCACCTGGGCGGTCTGCCTCCGAAGGTTGACCTGGAAGTTGAGAAGGAACTCGGTGAGATCCTGATCAACGCCAGCCGCGACGGCATGATCGACGCGGCGCACGACCTGTCTGAAGGTGGCCTTGCAGCTGCCTTGTCAGAAATGGTTCTGCGCTACGGCGTCGGCGCCCGTGTGGCCTTGGATGACATCAAGAAGCGTGACGGACTGGATTCCTTCACCACCTTGTTCTCCGAGTCACAGTCACGTGCAGTGGTTGCAGTTCCACGCAGCGAAGAAGTTCGATTCAACGACATGACCAGCGCCCGCGGAGTTACCGTGGCACGTTTAGGTATCGTCGATGCGCAGTCAAAGTCTCTTGAAGTACAAGGTGAATTCACCGTGTCTGTCGAGGACCTACGCGAAGCGCACGAAGGCACCATGGTCAAGTACTTTGGCTAAGCCATAGTTACTGCTCTGAAACGGTGGTCTTCCTCAATTTGAGGAAGACCACCGTTTTTTGCATACCGGTCATTTGGAACTGAGCGCCTCTTCAATTTTCTCGCCCTCCACCAAGATTTCGGCTTCCCCGGTACCCGCTGCGGTCATCGCCGTGTATTTGAGCTGTTCGACAATACGCGGATCATCACAAGTACCACTTGAACTGACGGTACCGTTTAGCTGGACCGTCACCACATCACCGTCCACCATGGACGACACGTATTCGAGGTCCGAGGCGGTCAATGCATTGCGTAGACCAGAACTTCCAAGCTCCTCGGAATCGTTCGCAAGCAGTGCCGCTACCGACGCCTCGACCTGGTTAGTGAATTCTTTCGGCCCGGTTTCGGTAGCAACTATCGAGTCACCACAGCCAATTTCGGGTCCTGATTTACCTGCGTCGCCTACCGCTACGTAAAACAGCGTCAGGCTGGCACTCGTCGCCGACGTCGAGCTTCTCGCACCGGCTGGGGCAGAACTGACGGGAGCTGGGGAATCTTGTAACGGAGTTGAGCTCTGGGTAGCGGCTGGAGGCGCAGAGCTTTCGGTCATGCCTTCACCATCGTTTGCGCTGCAACCGGCAGCAAGGAAAAGTATTCCGAGCCCGAACGCTATGGGCAGTTGAGAAATCCGTTGAGGTCGCATGGTTTCCTCCTCAGGAGCCTGCACGAACAGTGCTTCAACTGTAACGACGCGCGTTGGGGTCATACCAGCACGGCTGGATTGCAGTTTGACGCCTTTGCGGCCACCTCTTTCTAACGGGCGCGCACCTAACTGTTGTCGGAAACCACCACGACATTTGGTCTCGTAAAACAGGTCAATGGTGCTCCCCCGCGAAGACGTAGATTCCAATGACAACTAATTAATGCAAAATGGTTCGGGGTGGCAGATANNTATCTGCCACCCCGAACCATATTCTAGGTTCTTCTGAAGTGAGAAGCGCGAAGCTAGTTCTCACGAAACGGGAGGTTAGTGTCCCTCGCGTTCCTTATGCGATGAGGATTTCTTGGCGTCATGGGCCGCGCGCAGATCCTCGGAGTCATGCTGCTCAGCGGCCTTTTCCTGATGAATGGCTTCGGCAAAAAGCTTCTCCATCTCTTTCGCCACACCACCGGCCGACGCAGGGTTTTGACCTGTGACTAGGCGCTCGTCGACAACAACTTTTTCTTCAAAGTTCTCGGCTGCCTCATGAGTCGCGCCCTGCTCAACGAGCTTGTCCTGCAAGAGGAATGGAACGATCTTCTCTTTACCAACAGCTACTTCTTCGTCATTCGTGAATGCTGCGACGGTGCGCCCCTCGACGAGCCGCAGACCGTTCTTCAGTTCCACGTTGACCAGTCCTGCTGGACCATGGCAAACGGCTCCAACCAGTCCACCTGAGTCGTAGATGCTGCCCACTAGCTTCTGCAGCCCTTCGTTGTCTGGGAAGTCCCACATGGTGCCGTGCCCACCGACGAGATACACACCGTCGTACTGTTCCGGATCGACAACGTCGATTCGGGCGGTGTTATACAAACCTGCCCGCGTAGTCTCGTCCTGCGTGAAAGCCACCTGGATTGGATCATCTTTATCGACGGTATCTTGTGGCGGCTGACCTCCCTTGATGGAAGCAAAGTCAACAAAATGCCCGGAATCTTTGAAGACTTTCCATGGGTGCGCAGCCTCGGCCACGTTGTACCCGGTCTTCTCTCCGGTCTCTTCAATTTCGGAAACGCTAGTTAGAACCATGAGAATTTTTTTCACGGAATGCTCCTTTCGCCCTTTTTACAGCCTAGGCACGTGATCTCATTCTGGCTAGCAATCTCAGCGACCTTTCAGCCGGGACTCAGCAAAACCATCATGCTTGTTCTACTTTTCCTAAGGTGGCCAAAGTTCAAGATTTGACGCTATCGGTTCGCATAACCGTAGACATCAAGAGCCATGGGCTTGTCAGCTTGCGTGACGTGACGGACACTCAAGGAAAGAGCATTGTCGGAAAATATAAGCAGCGGGGGCACCGGTCATGTCTAAACACCATAAACATAGTAGGTACGGTCCTCAGCTCGTCGTCGAGGCGCCAGAACATTTCACCTTGCAGGTGCTGAACCAGGCAGAAAAATCTGGTGCCAAAGTTGGGGCTAAAATTGCCAAGCGGGCGCTGAAAAATGCTCGCGGTAGCGGTGCCGAACTCAACGCCCTGCAAACCGATGAGCTACTCCTTGCCGCACAACAAGCAGGAGCCGCTGCTGCGATAGCCGCGGCACGTCGCGTTTTGGGAAAATCCCTGCGCTCAAAGGAACCGATTCCCCAAGTTATCGATATCGGCGATACATCTCTTCGGTCTGAGCGGGAAAGAACGCCGTCTACTAACAACGGATTCGGCCAGCATGTGCTCGTCGTTAAACGTGTTGAAAATCTAAGCCCAGAAATGATTCGCGTTATCGCTGGCGCCAAACAACTTGCTGGATACCGACCGAATGGCAAAGCAGACCAGTACGTCAAGGTTTTCTTTGCCGATCCGGCACTTGCCCTCAACGCACCGTACGACCTCAAAACCTTGCGCCGCTCACTGCCGCGCGAACAGGTTCCTTGCACCCGTTCTTATACGATCCGATGGATCGATCAGGAGGCAGAGGAACTAGCCATCGACTTCGTATTGCACGGTGATGGTGGTCCTGGCAGCGCATGGGCCGCGACTGCTAAGCCAGGAGATCCATTGGTCATCTCTGAATCGCGCGGGAAATTTAGTCTAAGCGGCAGGGTCGATAACTACGTGTTCGCCGCAGACGAGGCCGGGATACCAGCAGTCTCTGTGGCCATGGGGATGCTCCGAAGCGATGCCAAGGGTGTTGCACTTCTTGAAGTTGATGGTCCGGAGAGTGAATTTGATATTGACCATCCGTCGGGAATTGAGTTGCGCTGGGTACATCGTAATGGGCTCCATCCTGGAACCAGTGACGTGCTCGTTAATGCCTTCTCCTTGCTCGCGCCGCCTAACACCAGCACTAGCGTGATGGTGCATGCCGAGCGCTCCACAGCAAAGACAATTTCGCATATGGCCAACAGATGGGAGCTTAACAAGCGAGACGTTCATGTCTCCTCCTACTGGACCTTGCGAACTAAGCGTCCAAGAACCCAACCGCAGTAGTTTCGGGTACGCAGCTCACCCACGAACACTGCGGGCTATCCGTGAAGATGGATTTCATACCGGCCTCGGACGCTTGGTTCTGGGTCGATATTTACACGTAGCGACTCAGCCGTTGTCTTTAGTTCAAAACTCTTTTTGACCGTGGATAGCGGCTGTTCGCAAAGGAGTGACGTCGTCATGAGCCGTTTGTCGTCAGCGAAAGCCGAGATTTCAACTTGACCTTCACCCGAGCAAGCTAACAAGACCCCATAGGTTCCTGGTTTATGTTCACCCGATAATTCGAGGGCATCCCCCATGGCCCCGTATTCGGTATCGACGGTAAAATACCCTGCGTTGCTGAGGCCCATCGTGACCCCATCATTATCCAGCGACTCATCGTCAATCAGATCAACCTCCCTGACCGCGTTAAACACCTCTTCCAGAGGAACCTTCGGTTCTACATAGGTGCCTGTCTCGATTGCAACCTGCTCCTCTTCCCAGGCACTGAGCTGTTGTTCATGTCGTATCTGGAGCTCTTCTAAGCCTGCTTGCTTCTCCAGCACGGAGGCTGGAGTGCCGGTACAAGCGGTCAAGGCCATCATCGATGCAACCAATACAGATAGCATTCTTCTCAACGGTATCGCTCCTCAATTAGCCACCCTGACCTCGCTCTAGAAAAGATTATTTCATCGGATGAAGTTAAACAATAGGAGTCAGAATGCTTGATTCGCATTACGACGCTCAATCTGGTGCGAAGTTTGAATTGCGCACGCGCTAACGGAGCCATCTCACAATGCCACACGCCTTCGAATGCGTCTTTTCGTCGGTTGCTCAAAATATAGTGCAAAGGGTGGAGCGTATCTCCACGAAATTTAATTTGAGCAGGAGAACCACCCGAGCATGCGCTTGTTGCGTCGCACTTTATCTATTGCATTACTTGCCAGCACCCTCGCATTGGGTGGTTGCGCTTCGCTGGGATCCATCGAATTTTCTGATTTTCAGGCCGAAAGCACTACGCCAGTTACAGCTCCCACGCTGGGCAATCCGGAAGAATTCACGACTTCGCTCAAACAATTAGAGACCATCAGGATTAAAGGTCGCGCCCCAAAAACAGGCTACACGCGTGACCAGTTCGGCAAGGGATGGAAGGATCCGGACCGAAACGGCTGCGACGCCCGCAATGATGTCTTGGCACGCGATCTGGTAAATGTAGTGTTCAAGCAGGCCCGGGTGAACTGCGTAGTTCTCAGTGGTGTTTTCCACGATCCTTATACCGGAGAATCAATCGATTTTCAGCGCGGTCAGACAACCAGCTCGAAGGTTCAAATCGATCACGTAGTCGCACTATCGGACGCCTGGCAAAAGGGAGCTCAAAAATGGGATCCGCAGACTCGGCTCGAATTCGCGAATGACCCGCTGAATCTAATGGCCTCGGATGGTTCTGCCAATGCTTCCAAGGGTGACAAGGACGCGGCAACGTGGCTACCGCCGAACAAACAGTTCCGTTGCGCCTACGTTTCGCGGCAGACGCAGGTCAAAGCAAAGTACGATGCTTGGGTGACTAACGCGGAGCATGCGGCGATCAGCACGATCCTAAAATCTTGCCTCTAAGCCGCACTCGGAGGTAGGCATCCTACAAAAGGATGAGGGCAATAGGTCAAAGTTGCACCAAAAGTTTTATATTCAAAGCAGACAAACTGTGGCAGAATTCTATTAGTCCAGCGTTTCGCGTATGCACTTGGGCGCGACCGATGATTTTCTACAGAAACTGGTGCACCATGAAGACACGACTGCTCGGCTCATCAATCTTGGCCGTCAGCGTCTGCGTCTTCCTGCTCGCTTTGAACATTGGGCAACGTGAAATTGCGACGACCTGCTGGGTAACGTCCTCATTGATGTTCATCGCTGCAGCAATGATCCTAGTGACCGGCACCCTTGACCGCTCAAACGTCACCGCCGGCGATCCACATCGCCAATAGGTTTAACAGACTAGATTTTCTTCACGATCGAAGACTTCAATTCCATTGATCCAAAACCATCAACTTTGGCAAAAATATCGTGGTCTCCGCTACCTGGCGTGAGTCGGATATTGCGAACCTTAGTTCCAGATTTTAGTGCACTCTGCGCGCCTTTGACCTTCATGGTCTTCACGATGGTGACCGAATCGCCGTCCTGCAAAACATTACCAACGGCATCTTTAATCTCAGCGCTTGCTTCATCGCTCGATTGATCGGCTGTGGGAGCCGCATTCCATTCGTGGGCACATTCAGGGCAAACCAACAACGTGTCCATGGCGTAGGTGTATTCGCTGGCGCATTCTGGGCACGGCGGCAAAGTTTCACTCATGGGCTGTAGTTTACCAAGGCCATCGAATCAACAGCCAACACAGCGTCCCACCGTGTGTCCGCCTAAAAATTTACCGAACGATGGACAAATTTCATAAGAAAACATCGACAGGTTCACCTTCTTGCGATAGACATGATGCATGTCACTCGCACACTACTAGGAGGACCTATGTCTGCAATCAGGCAGATAAGGAACACTGGGCTAGCATCACTAGCCACTTTGTCCCTGCTCACTACGGGCGCATTCGCCGCTCAGGCAACAACCACCGCAACACCAGCGGCGGACGAAAACGTCACCCTCAACCTGCTGGGAATCAATGATTTTCACGGCCGCATCGCGGCCGATGGCGATTCGGCAGGCGCTGCGGTACTCGCCGGCGCAGTTGATGCGCAACGAGCCGAAAACCCGAACACGCTATTTGTCTCTTCCGGCGATAATATCGGCGCTTCCACTTTCGCTTCCGCCTCGCAAGAAGACAACCCGACCATCGATGCACTCGCCGCCGGCGGATTAGATGTTTCGGTCGTTGGCAACCACGAGTTTGATCGCGGGTTCGCTGACCTCACCGAACGGGTCATCCCACGTTTCGGCGATAAAGCTGGAGAAGACGGTGCTGACTTTGCCCTCGGAGCAAACGTCTACGAGAAGGGCACCAAGGAGCCTGCTTTACGCGAATATGCAATCCGTGATGTAGCTGGCATCAAGGTGGGCTTCATCGGCACGGTCACCGCAGATGTTCCATCATTGGTGAGCCCAGAAGGTATCAAAAACCTAGACTTCGGCAGCGAGCTGGAAGCCGCAAACCGTGTCGCCAAGCAACTCTCTGACGAGGATCCCGCAAACGGCGAAGCAGACGTATTGGTCTTGCTGACTCACAACGGTTCAGACAGCACCGACTGCGGCGCGATCGCCGGCGAAAAAACTGATTACGGAACACTGATCCGCGACGTAGATGACAGTGTCGACGCAATTTTCTCCGGCCACACCCACCAAGCATATAACTGCGATATTGACGGACGTCCGGTCATCCAGTCGCACCAGTACGGAACAACTCTTGGCCAGATTTCCCTCGAAATTAACCCGGCCACTTTTGAGGTCGCGAAGAGTACCAGCGCATTGATTCCACTGGCCGAAGAAGACGCCAATGGTGACTGGTCGCCGTTGTTCGAGGCCAATGCCGAGGTGCGGAGCATCGTGGATCAGGCTGTGGAAGATTCAGAGGTAGTCGGCAGTGAACCGGTCGGCCAGATTTCCGAAGACATCCTGCGTGGCGGCGAGGAGCCAGGTTCTGACCGCGGTGTCGAATCAACCCTTGGCAATACCGTGGCAGACATTCATCTATGGGCCACGTCTAATAAAGATTTTGCTGGTGAGCCAGCAGAAATTGCATTCATGAACCCTGGCGGATTGCGCGCTGACTTGCTCTATGGCGAGGACGGAACGGTGACCTACAAGGCTGCCGCGGATGTCCAGCCATTTGCAAACACACTGATCACCTTCGACATGACCGGTAAGCAGATCCGTGAAGCGCTAGAGCAGCAGTGGCAGCCAGAAGGCTCCGAGCGTGCCAAATTGCACCTGGGAATCTCCAACGGCTTGGAATACACCTACGTCGAAGATGCAGCTTTTGGTAAGCACATCAAAGACATCACCTTCAACGCAGAGCCACTCAACGAAAGCGCCACCTTCAAGGTAGCTGCTAACGCATTCTTGGCTACCGGCGGCGATAACTTCTCAGCCTTTGCCTCCGGAACCGGTCACACCGATAGTGGTCAAATTGATCTGGATGCAACGGTCAACTACTTCAAATCACACGATCTAGTTTCGCCAGCACCATTAGGCCGCGCCTCACTGGCTGGCACCGACTGGGCCACCGTGGAAATTGACCCAACACAGGTAGTTGTCGGCGAAAGCGCTCAGGTTTCAGTTTCCGGTTTGGAACAGGGTGCAGAGCTCAGCGCAACGGCCTTCGATGGTGCTCTTGTCGTTGAGGACATCCCAGCCGCAGACGCTGAAGGCAATACTTCCTTCGAACTTGCCGTTCCTTCCGATGCAACCCTGGGTGAAAATTCACTGGTCGTCTCGCAGATTCAGCGCGAAGGCATCTCGGTGGACTTCACCGTGATCGAAGGGGCAGTCGCTCCGACTCCAAGCGATGAACCAACCGAAGAGCCATCGCAGAGCCCATCGGCATCGGCCGAGGCGACGCAAAGCCCTTCGCAGTCGCCAAGCGTTTCCCCATCAAATGACACCAACGAGTCTCCGAGCAAACAGCCTCGGGACAAGGATTCTTTGGCTGACACCGGTTTCTCCGCAAGCTGGATTGGAATTGCCGCTGGCGTAGTAATCGTGGCCGGGATTATCTTGTTGCTGATTCGCAGTCGCAAGAAGAACTCCCACTAAATAACGCTAAGAATTATGGCACCTCGGAATTTTCCGGGGTGCCATAATCCTTTAAATCCTTTTGGAACTATTTAAAGCTACCCAAGACATCATTGAGTGCTTCAGTAGAAGAGGGATGAGTGAAGATCGAATCACGCAAAGTGCTCGCGTTGATCCCTGCACGCATGGCCATCGCAACTAGGTTGATGACCTCTTGCGAATCTACGTGCATTAACGCGGCGCCAAGAATTTGGTCGGTCTTGCGCTCCACGACAAATTTGATGATGCCCCGCGGATCACCCACAATTTTGGGACGCGGCATCGCCGCGATATCTGCAACCTTTTTCGTCGCGACCTTGATGTCTAGTCCTTGTGCACGAGCTTGATCTTCATTCAATCCCACGCGGGCCAAGGGTGGTGTGACAAACATGGTGCTCGGTACCGCAACACGATCTTCGAGGTTTCGTTTACCTTCGCCTAAAAATTTGTCTTTGAGTATCCGGTTGTCATCCAACGAGGTGTAGGTGAATTGGGCTCCACCAATGACGTCGCCAAGTGCGTAGATCCCTTCCGCATCCGTCGCCAGGTATTTATCCACCTTGATTTCACCCTTGTCACCGAGCTGCACGGCAGTGTTCTCAAGTTTTAGTGGCGCGGTGTTTGGGGTTCGGCCCAGAGCCAGCAACACTGCATCTGCGTGCAATTGGTGCTCTTCTCCATTTCGGTCATAGGTGACCGTGGCGCTGTGTGCATCTTGGCTCAGACTGGTGACGCTGGCCGAAGTAATGATGGTGACTCCGGCGTCGTTCAACGCCGAGACTACTTCAGCAGCGATATCTTCGTCTTCTTGTTTCAGCGCTCGTTCTCCACGGTCCAAGACACTGACTTCAGATCCGAACTGAGCGAACATCGAAGCGAATTCGAGGCCCACGTAACCGCCGCCGACCACCACGAGTTTTTTCGGAAGTTCGGCATGTTGCAGGGTAGTTGAATCATGGATGCGCCCGCTAATTTCCGCACCCTTGATCGGTGGAATAGCCGGCACTGCACCGGTATTGACTACGATTTTTGGCGCGCTCAGCTCGACAACTTCATCGCCACCTTCCACCTTGATGCTGTGTGCTCCGGTGAAGCTGGCCCGTCCGGTAAGCACCAAGACGGAATCCAGGTCGTCAAGCATGGAGAAGTTCTTTTGGCGCATTTTGGCGGTGAGCTCATCGCGGCGTTCAACCGCGGTATTAAAGTAGTCGGCATCTGCGCCATTGCCGCGGTGCTGTTCGGCGTCGTGAATTAAGATCTTCGTTGGCACGCAGGCAATATTGATGCACGTTCCCCCGTACATCTTTTCCGACTGTTCCACGATAGCTACGCGCCAACCTGCACGTGCCAGCGTTCCGGCCAACGTTTTGCCGCCTTTGCCCCAGCCAATAACGATGACATCAAGTTCTCTAGCCACAGTCGCGTCCTCACAGTTGTTTGGTTGCTTTCCTTACCGAGTCTTCACCACGTAGTGCACTAATGCAACCTACTTTTATCAGTGCAACAACAAAAACGCGGCCCGTGAGTGGAGATTTCTCCATTCACGGGCCGCGCCGATATTTGGTCTTGGGGACTAGCCGATCTGCAGCTCGCCCATTTCTTCCCAATCTTCGCCATCAATCTTGCGAGAGATGATCTTCGGGGTCTGGACAAGCAATGGACGCATGGATTCAAGTCCAGCAGCGAAGTGCTCAGAGTTAACGTGAGCCGAAGCAGCTTCGTCATCGCGGAATGCTTCGACTAGAACGTACTCATTTGCATCTTCAACACTGCGTGACCAGTCAAACCACATGTTGCCTGCTTCGGCGCGGGTGGCCTCAGTGAACTGTGCAACGTGGGACATGAAGCTCTCGGAAAATTCCGGCTTTACCTGATATTTAACGACAATGAAGTACATATACGTCAGTCTAACGATTCACCCGAGATTTTGGTTTGAAACCGAACGAATTCTTGGTCACGCCTGGGCATGCCTTCGATCACCAGATCATATGAGTCTTCAATCAGTTCTCTCACGTGCTCGGTTTCCAGCCCAGGGAGCAGAGAATTCCAGTGCTTTTTGCTCATATGATATCCGGGGATAATCTGCTCATATTCGTTCCGCAACTGATCTGCAATCGCTGGTTCGCATTTCAAGTTCAGTAACAGCTGACCGTCGCGTTCCATCAGCAATCCGAACATCTTGGCTTTTGCGCGATCACGACCGGCAATTTTGAACACGGCGCTGCCTTCACCGAAGGGAAAATCTTCAAAAGCTCCGGGCAACTCCAGACAGAGAGCACGCCACCGCTCATGAAGTACTCCGAGCGAATCATCTGGCATCAAATATCCTTCAGAGGTAAGACAGAGCTGGTTCTTTTACCGTATCAATATGGTTTGACTAGCATCCGCTAGTTCAATGGTTCAGAGCAGCGGATACTCAATTTTTGGGCAGGTATCCATGACCACTTCAAGGCCCGCATCCTTGGCGCGCGCAGCGGCGGCCTCATCGATAACCCCCAGCTGCATCCAGATAGCTTTTGCACCGACCTCGATTGCCTGGTCCACAATATCGCCGACCTTTTGCGAATTGACGAAACAGTTCACCACTTCGATCTGCCCAGGAATCTCATCGAGTCTCGCATAGCCTTTTTCACCAAGCGCATCTTCGGCACGTAGCGAGACAGGAATGATTTCCATGCCTAGGTCATCGCGGAGATACCTAGCAATGGAGGGCGCCACCCGATGCGGATTCGCGCTCAGTCCTACGACCGCCCACCGCGCAGGTGTCGTCAATAATCTCCGGACTATTGCCTGATCGTTGACATGTTGCTTACTCATGCTCGTCACCCTACCGTGCGCGGCCAAACGACCAAAGCTTCGCAGAGAATTCTCGCGAGATCACCAAGGGACAATAATTCGCGGTCCTCGATTTCACTGCAAATCACCGCCCAACGCTCTGCGTTCGGGCTAGCGGGCCCGCTGTAGATCCTTCTCCAGATGAGCGGCAGACAGCGCACCGAAAGCGCCACGATACTGAGCCGCTGGGTGGTTTTCTGGCAGCCTGTCTCCCCTACCGAAAACCTTCTGACGCAGGCTGCCCGGAGCGTATTCAGTCTGCGCCAATCCGCGACGTTGCAATTCGGGAAGTAGCCCCTCGATGAAGTTGTCATAGGATCCAGGCAAGATGTGGTTGATGACGTTCAATCCGTCGATACCTGCATCCTGCCATTCGAGCAGCTTCTCGGTGATCTGTTCTGGGGTTCCCACGATCTGCTGCGCCTTCGCCCGGTAATGTGCGAGGTCCCGCAAAGTTGGGTTACGTCCCGGGGTAGAAGCCAACGCGGCCTCCAACACGCCCTGAGCGCCCTCCGTTTTAACTTCGCCGAGCGGCGTATCCAAGTCCAGTCCGCCCAGATCCACGCCAATGCCACCCCCGATATGCGCAATGATTGCGTGTGGATCAAGATACTGATCGTATTCGGCTTCCAAGGCCTTTGCCTCAGTCTCGGTAGAACCCACCACGAAGGACAGGCCCGCGAAGACTTTAAGGTCTTCACGGCTTCGACCGGCAGCCTGCAGATTCTGCGTCAGGCCGGCAACTTTCTTCGCCACATACTGTGGGTGCGGCGCAAAGAGGAAGGTGGCTTCGGCATGGGTTGCCGCGAACTGGCTTCCGCGCGGTGAAGAGCCCGCTTGGAAAAGGAACGGTGTGCGCTGAGCGCTCGGAAGCGCCTGGTGCGGACCATCAATTGAATAGATTTCACCACGGTGATTGATCTTGTTAATGCGAGCCGGGTCGGCGTAGATCCCGGTTTTTTTATCAGCCTTCAACGCGTCGTCTTCCCAGGATCCTTCCCAGAGCTTGTAGGCGGCGTCCACATATTCCTCGGCCCATCCATATCGGTCATCATGTGCCATGAGGCTTTTCGCACCAAAATTTCGGTGCGTATTTTCAAGAACACTGGTCACGATATTCCAGGCCACTCGCCCTTGAGAGAGGTGGTCCAGGGTAGAAATCTGCCGCGCAAATTGGAACGGGTGGGATTGCACCACAGAACTAGTCATGGCCAGACCAATATCCTTGGTCGTAGCGGACAAAGCCGAAAGCAAAACCATCGGATCATGGCTAGGAATCTGCAGCCCCTTACGCGCCAGTGAGGCCCAACCACCTTCATGATCCCCATAAAGCCCAGCCACGTCAGCAAAAAAGAGGTTGTCGAATTTAGCGTCTTCCAGCTTCTTGGCCAGATCTACCCAAAGCCCAAGTTCGTGGAAGCGGTCTTGTTGCGCGTCTGGATGACGCCACATTCCGCCAAGAATATGGCTGGAGGTGTTCATCAGGAACGCTGAAAGGATGAAACGAGGACGTGTGTCGAAAGTACCCAATTTATTTTGCTCCCGTGGCGTCGCCAATTGAATTAAGACCTGTAGGGATGGTGCCGTTGATAAAGTAGTCGCCCACCGAGCGTGCTTTGAATGCAACTGGGTTGTGCGTGGCAACAGTGCGTGCGTTACGCCAGAAGCGGTCCAGCGATTTGCTGGTGGAAACCGCCGAGGCTCCGGTAACGTCAAAGAGTTCGCTGGTTGCATCCAATACAAGCTTGGGTGCCGCAACGTGTGCTTGCTGCACCGCAAGTTCCGCACGCAGATAGGCTGTCTCGTGATCAAGGTTCAATGATGGATCATAGGCCGCGTCAAGTGCACGCGCGGCCGTGACCACGATGGATTCGGCGGCATAAACGTTGGCCGCGAGCCGTCCTACCAACTCTTGTATCTGTGGGTCGTTGCGGAACAGTTCACCCGATCCGGTGTTGAAAGTTCGGGTGCGTGTTGCCACGATACCTGCGGCTTCGTCACGTGCAGCTTTTCCGATGCCAACTAAGACTGCAAGCAAGCAGAGCTGAAAGAAGGCAGGCTCCAGGGTGGACGCCACCTTACGCTGCAGGATATTCGCATCCTCTACCGGAACATTGATGAAAATACCCGTCCCGGTACCGGTTAACGGCTGGCCGAAACCGTCCCAGTCATCCAGGATCTCCACACCCTTGCTATGGCGATCAACAATTGCATATTGACGTCCTTCGACTCCGTCGGTGGAGGCCATGACCACCACCCAGTCGGCAAAAATCGAACCGGTCGTGTAGTACTTTTCGCCGTTCAGCACCCAGCCTGCGGAGGTCTCCTTCAACCGCGTATTGGTAGTTCCTAGCGCGTTACCGCCACGCTCGGTGGCAGCGTTGCCGAAGATCTGACCTGCAAGTACTCGAGGGAACCAGCGATCCTGAAATTCTTGGGGCTGTAAGGCGATAGTTTCAACAAAAGAGAAGTGGCTACGCAGCAGATGGGCAACGTTCGAATCAGCGGCGGCAAGTTCAATCAACAAGCGGAAAAGTTGTTCGTGACTGACCGGATCACCACCATGGCTGTGTGGCACACGCAGCGTAGTGAAGCCTGAATCTTTGAGCCACCCAACCTGTTCAAAGGGAAGTACACGCTGCTGCTCACGTTGTGTGGCGCCCTCAGCAATACGCTCAAAAACCGGGTTAAACCGGTCAATCAGGCGTTGATAAGTAGCTTCGGGGCTTAAGGTTTCGGTGAAGTTAATACTCATGGGCTTCTCTTCTCTAATTTTGTATCGGCGCAACGATGTTCTGATCTCTAGGCGCGGCGCAGGTGTTCAAGCTCGCGCAACTTCTCTCCGGGATTTGCTGCCAGCAAGGTACGCGTGTATTCGTGGGTCGGATTGGAAAATACCTGATCAACGGTTCCTGTTTCCACCAGTTCTCCTTGGCGCATTACCCCAACGTGGTGGCTGATGCGTTCGACCACGTGTAGGTCATGAGAGATAAATAAATAGGTCAATTGTTGTTCGTGCTGGAGCCGATCAAGAAGGGTGAGGATCTGTTCTTGGGTCAGCACATCCAGCGCGCTGAGCGCTTCATCAAGCACGAGAATCTTTGCCCCGCTCGCCAGCGCACGAGCAATGGCCACACGTTGGCGTTGACCGCCCGATAGTTCCGGCGAGCGCTTTTCGGCAAGTTGTGGTGCGAGACTTACTTGCCCCAGCAACTCGTTGACACGCGCTTCGCGCCAAGGGGCATCGCCAAGCTTGTAATTGCGCATCGGCTCGTCGATGATCGCGCGGACCGTTTGGCGTGGGTCCAACGCGGAGTCGGGGTTTTGATAAACCAGCTGTGCCTGACGCCAGAGCTCGTAACGTTGTTTACCGCTGATCGATGAGACATCTTCGCCGTTTACCTCGACGCTGCCCTGGCTTGATGCGAGTAGTCCCATGATGATTTTTGCGGTAGTGGATTTGCCCGATCCAGATTCTCCTACGAGTGAGAAGGTAGTTCCGCGAGCTACTTCAAAGCTGACGTGGTTCACCGCCTTATGAGCATTTGAACCACGGCCGAATTCTTTTCCGAGGTCCTTAACCCGGATGACCACGTCGTGGTTTTCGCTGAGCTCACGGCGCTGATTGTTTGCGTAGGCCTGGTCTAGCAGAGCCTTGGTGTAGTCATTGGTGCTAGCCGAGATCAGCTCACTTACCGACCGGTCTTCGAGCACCTTGCCGCCGTTCATCACCAGGATTCGGTCGGCAATATCTGTGGCTACCGCGAGGTCATGGGTAACAAAAAGGACGGTAGTTCCCTTCTGCCTCGCAAGGGAGACAAACACTTCAAGTACAGTGCGTTGCACCGTGACATCCAGTGCGCTGGTTGGCTCATCGGCGATGAGCAACTGCGGATTCAGGGCGAAGGCGATAGCGATCAGCACTCGTTGCTTAAGTCCCCCGGATAGTTCGTGCGGGTATTGGCCCAGTCGCTGCTCTGCCCTGTCGACTCCTACGCTTGCCAGCAATTCGATGGCCTTGTCACGCCACTGTTTTTTGGGTACCGAACGTTTCGGATGCAGGCGGAACACTTCAATCAGCTGCGATCCGATGGTCTGCACCGGGTCGAGAGAGGCCCCCGGATCCTGTGGGACCAAGCCGATGCCGGCTCCACGAATCTCACGCCACTGGCCAAGATCTAGCGTGGTGACCTCGGTTCCTCCGAAGCGGATGCTGCCTGAGGTGTTGGCGTTATCTGGAAGCAGGCCAATGAGGGCCTTGGTAAGTGTGGATTTTCCGGAACCAGATTCACCAACAATCGCGACAATTTGTCCTGCGGGAATTTCTAAGTTGATACCTTGCACCGCGTGGGTTCCCTGCGCATAGCGAACAGCTAGGTCTTCGATGCGCACTACCGGGTGAGCGTGCTGCGTGGCAGTCATAGTCTGCCCCCTTTACAAGTTTATGGATACCCTCACGGGTTAGAAGCGGAAGGTTTTGCTGATGGCCCGGCCAAGCGTTGCGGTGAGCATGACGGCAGCAACAATAACAAGTCCTGGAAGGGTGGTCAGCCACCAGGCCACGGTAAGGTATTGGCGCCCTTCGGATATCAGCAGCCCCCATTCGGGAGTAGGCGGTGGCGAACCGAAACCCAGAAAGCCCAGCCCGGAAATCGCTAGAATCGCCGCGCCGAGGTCTACCGCCAGGAGGGCGAGGATCGGACCGATCACGTGCGGAAAGATGTGGCGGCGCAATACGCTGAAGTAGCCACCCCCGCTCATCAAGGCCGCCTGGACAAAGTCACGTGCGCGCACCCGCAGCACCTCGGTGCGTACTAGTCGTGCGAAGGCAGCGATCGAGGAAATACCCACGCCGAGACCCAACGAGAAGGGGCCGGGTTCGGTTGCGGTAACAAGAATCAGTGCAATCAAAAACGCCGGAATCGCCAGCACGACGTCGACAAAGCGCATCGCCACCGAGTCTGCAAAACGTCCGGCGGTGGCCGCCAACAGGCCAAGTAAGCTACCGACCACACTACCGATGAGACAGGCAAGGCCGGCCGTCATCAGGGTTTGGCTGGTTCCGTGAACCACACGGGCGTAAACGTCACGTCCCAGATGATCGGTACCGAACGGGTGTGCCGTCGAGGGCGCCGAGAGTTTCTCCTGTGGAACACCGGTAATCGGGTCCGCGCCGGTGAACAGGCCAGGCAGCAACGCCCACGCCACGAGGACCGCAAGTGGAATGAGCACCCACCAAGCGCCCAACCACGCGCGCACCTTGCTCCGGGTTGTCGGTGTTGGCTCTGGGCGTTGTGGCGCCGTGGCTGTGGAACTCACGGTCACATCGTTGTTAGTGCGTTCGGTCAATAGACTCATGATCGTTTCCTCATCCCTTAGACAACTAGTGCGCGGGGCGAGCCCGCGTGGGCGGTAATGATGCGTGGATCAAGCTTCGGATGAATCAGGTCAACGAGCAGGTTCACCACGGTGAATGCTGCAGCCGTGAGCAAGACCAGCCCTTGCACCAACGGAATATCTTGTACGGTGACCGCTTGCAACACCAACTGCCCCAAACCGGCACGGGCGAAGACGGTCTCGGTGATAACCGATCCAGCCAGCAGCGTGCCGACCGTAATACCCGCAATGGATAGAGCCGAAGGTGCCGCATTTTTCAGGGTGTGGCGGTAGAAGATCCAGGATTCACTGGCTCCCTTAGCTCGCAGCACATCAACGAATGGCTGCCGGTTCACTTCCTGCACGCTTTTGATCAGCACCTGCGCTATGGGTGCGCTGAGGTGAATTGCTAAGACGATGATCGGCACCGCCAACGCGAGCAATGAGCCGTCGGGGAATAAGGACATCACACCGAGCTGAACAGCGAGGATCTGCAACAGCACCAACCCAAGCCAGAACACGGGAATCGAAATCATCAACGGTGGCAAGTTGAGCAACGCTTTGCGCACTGTGTTGTTGCGCGACAGGCTAGCTGCCGCGGTCAAGAGCACCGCGAGCACAATGGCCAATGCGAAGGCGCTACCGGCGAGGATCAACGTAGAGCCGATGACCTCACCGATGCGGGTGGATACCGCCGACCCCGAGGACAACGAATACCCCAAGTCCCCGGTGAATAGCCCGCCAAGCTGATTGAGATACTGAACGATCAGCGGCTGGTCATATCCGTAGTAGGCCTTCATCTGTGCGATGGTGGCCGGATCGGCAGAGGAGTCTGCGGAAAGGAAGATTGTCACCGGGTCGTTCGGCAATGCCTGCACCGCCAGAAATACTGCGGTGTAGGCCAACAAAATCACCAGTAGTGCCTGCCCTATGCGTTTAGCAATGTATCCACCCATGATGTGTTTCCTTAACCGTTGCTCTTCCAAGCACCCTGGAAGATTGGTGCGGTGCCGGAAGTGAAGTCGATATGCGCGTCCTTATTGGCGCCGTATACCTGCACTTCATCCCACAGCACGAGGGTCAGCGCCTTGTCGAGTACCAGCTCACGCTGTTCTTCTTCCACGAGTTTCAGGTGTTCTTCCTCGGTGGTCGCCGCCTGCTCACGGGTGAACAGGTCGTTCAGTTCTTTGTCTGCATTGAGGGTCTGGTTATTAGTGGCCGGTGCATAAACCGGGCCCAGGCCTCCGTAGGCAAACTGCCTTGTTCCGAAGAATTCGATCTGGTCATCGACCATGGCGTTAGTGAGGAAAGAATTATCTGCAGCACGGTTCACCAGCTGAACACCGATCTGGCGCCACTGCTGCTCAATCAGTTCAAAAGCAGGCTTAATGACCACAGAGTTATTCGAGCTGGCTACTGTGATTTCAAGTTTCTTGCCGTCCTTTTCACGGATCCCATCCGTACCCACCTTCCAGCCAGCCTCCTCGAGCAACAACTTGGATTTTTCCGGGTCATAGCCAAGCTCTGCGGAAAGGTCCACAAAACCTGGAGCCTGATGGTTGAGGATCGAACCGGCGAGGACATAGCTGTCAGAAAGCACCGTGTCCTTCAACGCCTGCCGGTCGATACCTACCTGCAATGCCTGGCGCACCTTCGGGTCATTCAGCTTGCCTGAGCCGATGCGTATCGCTGCGTGGTTAGTTGTCAGATCGACGCCCTGCGCGGCCAATACCTGGCCACCGCCAGCGCTGAGCACATCCTCGTCTACCGGTTGCAGCCCGCGGACCAGATCAACCTGGCCTGATTGCGCGGCACCAGCACGGTGGGCCACCTCGGGCAGGTATTTGATCACCAACTTTTCCAGGTAGGCATCTGCCTGGTTTGCTGCGGTTTCTGGCGCCCAGGCGTAATCATCCCGGCTGGTAAAAACAACTTCTTCATCGGCTTTTTCGGATTCAAAGACAAACGGGCCGGAACCAACAATTTTCGCGATCGCTGTTTGTCCTGCGTTATCCAGCTTCAGGGTCTCCGGGGAGACTAGCCCGGCAGTGACCGAAGACGTCGCACGGAGGAAGTTAGCATCCGGGCGCTTCAGCGTCACCTTGACCTTGTTCTTGTCTACAACTTCGGAGCTTTTGTAAGCGGCGAAATCTACGTTGGGCTGAATCTGTGCCGATTTAATGCCTAAGCCCAGGGCATCTAGGTTCTTTTGCACTGCTTTGGCGTCTAGGTCCGTGCCGTCCGAAAAAGTTACACCGTCGCGGATAGTAAAGGTGAATTCCGTTTGCGTCTTATTCGCGGTGAAGTCCGAGGCAATCCAGCCCACAACTTTCCCGGATTCAACGTCAAAGTAGGTCAATCGGTCCAGTACCGAGTTGAGCACATTGGCCTTCTCATAGAATCGTGCGGCCTGGGTCTGCCAGTTATTGATCGGGGTGACTTCCGCGAAGGTAAAGGTTCCGCCTTCCACCGGCGTTCCGCTACCTGCGGCCGTCGTAGGATCGGAGCTTTGACCCGTTGCGTTGCTTCCGCCGCAGGCTGTCAACGTTAATCCAACTGCTGCCAGCAACGCCACGGTCTTAAGACCAAGGTTCTTATTGCGCATTTTCTGGTGTTCCTCTCGGTAAGTTCCCGAGGATTACGCCTAGATCCTGGCCCTACCGCAAGGTTGCGGGAAGGGAAAAGACAGACTTCTCCCCTGTGTGGACCGTTGCGAAATCTAGCAATCTCCATCGGTCCTGGCCTTAGCACCGCTCCTGCTAAAGGACGGTTGCTGCGACGTCAACGAGCCAGGTCTCTCAGTCGCTCTGGATGGTTAGCATTCGGTGTGTTTTCCGAATAATTCAAGTCTGTGCCCGGGGCTATGGTGTGACCAACCATGACGTCATATACGCGTCACGAAGCCATCTGCGAGCTGCTCGACACGGAAAAACGCGTCACATTCTTCTCAAGATCTCGTCATAAGTCACTTCGTGACGCTGTTACAAATTATTCCTTGACGGTACTCCAAAACTGCGCGTTAATTTCAGCTGAAAAATCTTAAAAGTTAAGGTCAGTTCGAACCGAGATAGTTCGAACTGACCTTTCAGTTCGGCTTGGTTGCCAGATACGCTACTTCGCCGATACCGGAGTCAGTACACCGTGCACTAAGGGATCTTCCGTGCTTTCCAGATACTCCTGCAACCGCGGGTCGGAGAAGACCTCAATCAGTTTTGCAGCGTCAGGGGTCTTGGAGAATTTGGTACCAAAAATTAGCTTTGAGGCGAAAGTCCTCGGTGGTTCAGGGAACAGGAGTCCTTTATCTCGACCCACTTTTCCGGCATCAAACTGTGAGACATAACCAATCGCGACATCCACGTCGTCAAGCATGCGTGGCATGGTCATCAGCTCCGCTTCCTTCAGCTTGAATTCATGCGGATTGTCTACCACGTCAGCCATTTTGGCAGTGCGTGGTTCGATGTCTGGGTTCAGGCCGAGCAGACCTTCGCGTTCGAGCAGCCAGAGCGCCTGGCCCTGGTTCGCGACGTCATTGGGAAGTAGCAGTGTCGCCCCCTTGGGCAGTTCCTCGACCGAGCCATACCGGCTGGAGTACAACCCGAAGCCCCACTGATAGAGCTCTACGGTTGCGGTGAGATCAACACCGGCGGCCTCTGCAGACTGTTTCATGTACCACTCGTGTTCAAAAATGGTCGCATCGAATTGCCCCTCGGCCACGGCGCGGTTGGCCTGGATCGAATCCTGCAACCCAACGGCTTCAATTTCAATTCCGTAGTCCGGTGCAATGTTCTCGGCGACGTATTTCAGTATCTGCTCTTCCCCGGCCATCGCTGGTTCGTAGTGGACCTTGAACTTTGTCTTGCTTGGCTGATTGGCTGCGAGTGCGGGCGTAGATCGTTGCTGTACTAAAAGTGCGCCAAGTACGAGTGCCACGATGGTCGCGCAAGCGGCGATGGTCCAGGGCAACTTGGCGGTGTTTTTGCGAAGGGTGAAGCCGTGAACGTGGCCATTGGGTGAAGTTGTCATGATCTTCTCGTTTGTTTGAGGGCGCTTAGGGGCGTGCCAGCGCACGGGCGATACGGTCGCCGAGGAATTGGACTATTTGCACGGTCACGATCAGTGCGAGGATGGTCGCAATCATGACGTTCATATCAAAACGCTGGTATCCGTAGGTCACCGCAAGATATCCGATACCACCGGCTCCGATAGTTCCGGCGATCGCCGAGTACTCGACCATGGAGATGGTGTTCAGTGTGATCGCTGAGGCAAGTGCTGGCAACGCCTCGCGTACTTGAGTGGAGCCAATGATTTGCAACGGGGATCCACCGGTCACCAAACCGACTGCAAGGTTTTCCTTGGGCAGGTCGTTCAACGCGTTTTGTACTAAACGGGCGAAGAATGGAATACCCGCAATAGTCATGGGTACAACGGCAGCCCAGATGCCGATGGTAGTTCCCGTGATCCATTTGGTGAAAGGAATAATGGCAGCCATCAAGACTAGGAAGGGCAGCGAGCGGCCCATATTCACGATCCAGCTCAATGTGGCATGGCTCTGCGTGTGCGGGAAGAGGCCTCGCCTGTCGGTGTTGAACAGAGCCAGTCCCATGATGCCGCCAAAAATGATCACTAAGACCATCACGATTCCTACCATGGCCCAGGTCTCTGCGTAGGCAGGGAGCATCAGGGAACCCAGCTCACTCCACGGGGTATCTGTACCCACAGTGACGCTTTCGGTTGGAAGACTCATACCGTCACCTCGATTCGTGTTTCACCATTGATCTTGTCTGTGCGCAACGCCTGCGAATGGGCGGTGGCGTGTAGTCCCCAACCGTCGAGTACCTCGATGGCTCGTGCTTCGCCGATACCAGATAGCCCTATTTCAACGCGGCCCAGCGTGCCTTCTTGGTGGGCTTCTACGGATCCGCCAAGCAGTGCCACCGTGGCACCATATTCGCTGCCTAATTTGGAAATCCATGAAGGATCAATCTGCGTCCCGCGGTAAGCGACGGTCAAGGCAAAGTCGTAACCGGCTGGCACCAGGTCTGGGTGCAAGGGCAAAAGCTTGGAACCAGTTACCGATTCCGGGTTTGCCACCAGTGCGCGCAGTTCGCCGTATTCGGCGATTCGGCCACCATCTAGCTGTGCCACGCGGTCGGCGATATGACGTACCACATCCATCTCGTGGGTAATCAAGATGATTGCCAGCCCGAGGTCGGTACGTAAGGAAGCGAGCAGTTCGAGGATCTGCGCAGTTGCTTCCGGGTCGAGGCCCGAGGTTGCCTCGTCGGAGAGCAGCAGTCGCGGGCGCAGGGCCAGAGCCCTAGCTATACCCACGCGTTGGCGCTGCCCACCGGAGAGTTCGCCCGGATAGGAATTGGCGCGGTCGGCCAACCCGACTCGTTCTAAAAGCTCGGCAACTCGATGTTCCATCTCATGATGGACTACTCCGAGGTTGCGCAGCGGCAACGCCACATTTTCGGCGACTGTCATGCGGCGCAGCAGAGCCGAATTCTGGAAGATCGTGCCAATGGCACGGCGTTCGGCACGCAAGGCCTTGCCTGAGAGGATCGAAAGGTCTTTGCCATCGACCAAGATCTGCCCACTGCTGGGCTTCTCCAAGAGGGAGATGCAGTGGGACAGCGTGGATTTCCCTGCGCCCGAGGGACCAACCACGGCGGTGATGCTGCCCGCTTGGACCTCCAGATCAATTCCTTTGAGGACCTGTACCCGACCCTGGGCCGTGTCGTAGTGCTTGTGTAGCTGACGGATCTCAATCATTTGAGGGCCCGAAGAAAGTTGTTTGCATTTGTTCTCCCTGGTGCTGGCGCCGCGCAGAGCCCGAGTCAAGTTTGAGCTGCAGACTCGCAATGTAGCGGCGTGAGGCAGCTACGGAATCTTGCAGAACAGTGTTGTATCTACGGACCGCTCCATCGGTCCTGGCGGTAGCACCGGCCCCTCTCGGGGTGGTTGCTGCGACGTCTACGAGCCAGGTCTCTCAGTCGCTCTGGATGGTTACCATTCGATGTCTGAATCGAACAGTTTCAGTCTGTCCGCGAGCAGCTTCCATGAACAACCATGACGTTATAAATGCGTCATGTAGTCACCATCGGTGCTCAGCTAGCAGTAAAACGGGCCATAAATGCGGTACTCACTCGTCATATTTCGCTGAGTGACGGCGCAAGGCGTACATCTTGACTTAAGAACTTAATTCAAACGCCATGATGATCCCCTTCAAGGGCGCAAGGCAAAAATCCTGAACAGCAAGGTAGAGAAAATTATGAGCCTTAAATCTGCTTGCGCGGCCAGACTACCTCGAAGCTTTCGCATACGATGCGTTCACCGGGGATGCTGGTGATTGCCGGTTCCCACTGCTTGGCAAAATCTGCTTGCTGCGTCCGCTTCCAGAACTTCTCGTGCTCCCGGCGCCAGCTAGCCAAGCTACGGTCGTCCTCGCCCTCGGCATAGGCGAATTCGGCATCCACCTGGTCGAATGATCTCAGCGTCACCTCGCTGGTCCGCAGGATAACTTGTGGCGTCCCGGTGCCGTCGCAAGCAATCCAGTGCGAGCCGACCTGCGGGAGGGGTTCGTTCTCGGCAAGGTACTCGTTTTCGAGGCTTGAGGTGGCATGTTTCTGCCCGTGGGTTACTTCTCGCAATAACGAGTCGGCCAGCGCAGGGCTGTCTCCGAAGTATTCCACCACGTAATCACCCGGGTCGCTGGCGCAGCTTTGCCGGTAGTCATCCCACATCTGTGCGGCTGAGGCGAGATCTAACGGTGGCATCTCGGCGGCGTGTTCGTTGCTCATGCTCTTAGCCTAAGCGCAGTCCGGCCACCGCAGTTGTTGACCTCGGCGATTGTTTGAATGTTCCCGTGTTGGCGTGAGCTTGGGTAGCCAGTCTCATGGCGATCGCGGGGTGATCCGTTGGCCTCTTCGGCCATGCAAACGCAACGCGCCCTCAGCTTGGAAAGCGCAAAGCCCTCGCCGGCTACAAAGGTTTCCGATAGTGGCAGTAACCGACGAATCAGATGAACTTGATGACTACGCATTCGCGCCGAGAGCGCCCGGCCGTGTTGGCGAAACCTAAGTTAAAGTATGTCCCGACCTGCGCGAAATTGCGGACAAGCTTGCACAGTGACGCGTGTCACGGAACTCGTCTCGGGGTTTCTCCCGTAAATTGGCGCATACTTCATCCCCACCTTTTCAGGAGATCAAAGAATGTCACGAGCATGTACGAGAGCTATTGCCAGCGTCGCGGCACTCGCACTGGGACTGGGTACTTTCACCGCCCTTCCGGCCAACGCCGATCCCAGGGCAACCGACAAAACTCCAACAGCCAAAGGCAGCGGCGGCGCTGTCTCATCCGTGGACCCGGAAGCGACCGCCGCCGGCATTGAAATCCTACGCAAAGGCGGCAACGCAGTTGATGCGGCTGTCGCAACCGCGGCAGCGCTGGGCGTGACCGAACCTTATAGCGCGGGTATCGGTGGCGGCGGCTATTTCATGTACTACGACTCAAAAACCGGAAAGATCAGCACCATTGACGGCCGCGAGACAGCACCGGCAGCAATACCCCAAGATGCCTTTGTCGACCCGGAAACCGGCAAACCCTACAATTTCACGCCCGAACTGGTGACTAGCGGCGTGGCGGTAGGAGTACCGGGAACTCTAGCCACCTGGCAGCGTGCATTGGATAATTGGGGTTCCCAAAGCTTGAAGAAAGTTTTGCGCCCGGCCACCCAGGTGGCCTCACGCGGTTTTGTCGTCGATGAAACCTTCCGTGAACAGACCCTTGATAACAAGGAACGCTTCGCTGCCTTCAGCTCGACGAGCGAACTTTTCCTGCCCAACGGTGATGCACCCCAGGTTGGCAGCATCTTCAAGAACCCGGATCTTGCCCAAACCTACCGGTTACTTGCCAAGCAGGGCCCCTCAGCGTTCTACCAGGGCGAGATGGCCGAGGAAATATCCCAGACGGTGCAAGCTCCACCCAAGGTTGAAGACACCGAGCTCCCGGTTCCAGCCGGGTATGTGAGCACCGCCGACCTGGCAGACTACGAGGTTGCGGAGCAGCAGCCAACCAAGGTGACCTACCGTGGACTGGATGTCTTTGGCATGGCACCATCGTCCAGCGGAGGAACCACCATCGGAGAATCGCTGAACATTCTTGGCGAATTCGACCTCACAGGCATGGAGCGGCCCTCCGCGCTTCACCACTACTTTGAAGCGACGGCCTTGGCTTATGCCGATCGTGGCAAGTTTGTGGGCGACCCGGCATTTGTGGATGTTCCCACCGCAACCCTGACCGACAAGCTGTTCGGCGTCGACCGGGCGTGCGCGATAAACCCCGAACGGGCCGCGGTGAAGCCGGTAGCGCCGGGCGACATTGAGGGCTACGACGGAACGTGCCCGGCGGCAACCAGCGAACCGGTGATTGAGCAGGATACCGAGAATATTTCCACCACCCATCTTTCGGTGGTGGACCGCTGGGGCAACGTGGTTTCCTACACACTAACCATTGAGCAGACCGGCGGTTCGGGAATGGTGGTGCCGGAGCGCGGCTTCCTGCTGAATAACGAGCTGACCGACTTCTCCACGGCGTATGACCCGCAAGACCCAAACCGTATCGAACCTGGCAAGCGTCCGCGCTCGTCGATGGCGCCAACGATTGTGCTGCGCGACGGCGAACCGATGCTCGCCATCGGCTCCCCTGGCGGCTCCACCATCATCACAACGGTGCTGCAGACCTTGGTGAACCGCATCGATTTGGGCATGGACCTCAGCCAGGCAATCGCGGCGCCTCGCGCCTCGCAGCGCAATACCGCGGCAGTGACGGCAGAACCCGAATTCATCGAGGCCTACGGCTCAGCGCTTGAGGCTTTCGGCCACAAGCTTACCGCCGCTGGTGATTCCTTCACTCCACAGGCCGAGATCGGCGCGGTTGAGGCGGTGGAAATCGCCGCTGATGGGTCTCTGATCGCGGCGGCCGAACCAAGCCGCCGCGGCGGTGGTTCGGCCATGGTGGTCACGCCCGCTAAATAGCCGCTAAAACCAGCAAGTCCCCGCGNNCGCGGGGACTTGCTGGTTTTGCGCCACTACTTGATTTTTAAGACCTTAGGCCTTGGCGACCAAGCGGTTGGAGATCTTGTACTGTGCGGCGCGGTGGGTATCCTTCACCCGGTCGCCCTCGCCGAACAGCTTGTGGCGCAGCGAACCTTCGGTGTATTCGGTCTTGTATGCGCCGCGTGTCTGCAACTCTGGGACCACGTACTCGACGATGTCTTCAAAAGTTGCCGGAGTAACCGCGTAGGCCAGGTTGAAGCCGTCTACGTCGGTGTAGTCCACCCAGTCGATGAGCTTCTCGGCAACTTCAGCACCGGAACCGACGGTGATTGGACCGAACCCGCCAACGCCGACCCACTCGGCCAACTGGCGGATGGTCCATGGCTTGCCGGAATCGCCGCTGGCCTTCTGGAAGGTCTCCACGGTGGACTGGATGGCGTTGGACTTTACGTTCTCGCCAATGACGTCATCTGGACCGTATTCGGAGAGGTCAATGCCCATCCAGCCAGACATCAGCACCTGAGCGCCTTCGATATCCGCGTAGGACTTGTAGTCCTGGTACTTGGCTTCCGCCAGCTCGGCGGTCTCATCGGTGATGATGGTCTGCATTGCGAAGATCTTCACGTCGTAGCGGTCACGACCGGCTGCCTGGACCGCATCGCGGATCTTGGCTACGGCAACTTTGAGGGTCTCACGGGTTGGGCAGGTGACGAAGACCGATTCGGCGTTTCCGGCGGCAAATTTGATGCCGCGGCTAGAAGCTCCGGCCTGGTAGATCACCGGGGTACGCTGGGTGCTTGGCTCGGTGATGGCGATGCCCGGAACCTTGAAGTACTTTCCTTCATGGTTGATCGAGTGCACCTTAGCCGGGTCGGCATAAACGCCGGTTTCCTTGTTGGCCTGTACTGCGTCGTCTTCCCACGAACCTTCAAGAAGCTTGTAAACAACCTCTAGGTACTCGTCTGCGTGATTGTAACGCTCATCGTGTTCCATCTGGTCTTCCTGGCCCATGTTCCGGGCAGCGGACGGCAGATAACCGGTGACTACGTTCCAGCCCACACGGCCTTCGGTCAAGTGGTCCAGGGTGGCCAAACGGCGGGCGAAAGCATATGGGTGCTCATAGGCGGTGCCAGCGGTGACACCAAAACCGAGGTTCTCGGTGACTGCGGCCATCGCTGAAACCAGCATCATCGGATCGTTGACCGGAGCCTGCGCGCCGGTGCGTAGTGGGCTTTCGTTGGAGCCCTTGTACACGTCGTAGGTGCCCAGCACATCGGCGAGGAACAGTCCGTCGAACTTGCCCTTTTCCAGCACCTTGGCCAGGTGTGTCCAGTAACCCAGGGTCTTGTAGGTCGAGGCCTTGTCAGCCGGGTGACGCCACAGTCCTGGTGACTGGTGAGCCACGCAGTTCATGTCGAAGGCGTTAAAAAGGATTTCGCGCTTGTTCTCGCTCATTGGTGTACCCCTATCCATGGAAATGAATTCTTGTAAATCTAACGGTGCGTTCAAAAAACTTGTTTAGCTTCCAGAAAATTGTGGTGTTCCAGAAACCGTTCCGGTGACCGAGAGCCGTTGGGGTTGCACCCCATTGATCTCGTAGTCCCCTACGATGCGTGCCTTATAAATTGCCGGGTTATGCGTTGCGATGGTGCGTGCGTTGCGCCAATGCCGGTCCATGTTGCAGCTGTTGCGTGTAGCCGATGCCCCGAGCCCGTCAAAGAGTTTGCTCGTCGCCCCGATCACCAAGGGCTGCACAATGGTCTGGGCGCGGTTTGCCGCCAGCTCGCACACGGCGAAGCGTTCCTCGGAGTTCAGGTTCGCATCGGCCATCGCCGATTCGACTTCCAGCACCGCCCCCATGACCACGGAGTCGGCGGCAAAAACTTCGGCGGATACCTCACCGACCAGCTGCAGTACCTGTGGTTCGCGGTGTACCGGAACCCCTGTTCCGGTACTGAAGCTGCGGGTACGTGCCTGAACCGAAGATCGCAGGTCGTTTAGTGCGGCCCGACCAATTCCGGCTTGCACCGCCATGAGTACCAGCTGGAAGATTGCGGCCTCCGGGTCGGTGGGATCTTCGGGCATGAAGGTATCCACCGGAACATTGTGGAATTCGGTACTGCCGGTACCGGTCAGCTGCTGACCAAACCCGTCCCAGTCATCAAGGATCTTCACACCACTGTGTTGCGTTGAAACCACGGCGATCTGGCGACCAGGGATCTCTGGGTGGGCTACCGCAACGGTGGTCCAGTCCGCAAAAATGGTACCGGTGCAATAAAATTTGCGGCCGTTGACCAACCACCGCGAGTCTTGCTCAGTTACCTTCGTGTTCAGTACGCCCAGCGCGTTTCCGCCCTCTTCGGTATAAGCATTGCCAACGATCTGGCCGGCGCTGATTCGCGTAGTCCACTTGCTGCGTAGCACTTGGTCTTCTAAGCGCACCACATTTTCTACGAAGGCAATATGGGCTCTCCAGAGTTGTGCCACGTGCGAATCAGCTTCGGCTAGCTCAATAAGCAACCGAAACACATCGCTTAGCCGTGCGCCATGACCACCTTCGGCAATGGATAGTCGCAACGCGCCGAAGCGTTCACGATTAAGCAGCCCGACCTGTTCGAAGGGGAGTATCCGTTGCCGGTCACGCTCACTAGACCCGGCGGCAATCTGTGCGAAGACGGGACGGAAGATATCTGCAAGTCGTTCATACTGTTCATCTGCGCCAGAACCTGGAGTTATTTTGAGCAATTGTCGTGTGGGTAGCTCTACAGGCAGCTCATCAAGCTCCGCAGCGTTACCGGCCACAGACGGATCGCTAAGCGCATTAAAGTCGCCAGCTAAATCGCCAAATGACATCAAAAGTCCTCTATTCTTTCCATCGGTTCTGGCTGTAGCACCGTCCCGGGCCAAAAAATGGTGGGTGGTTGCTGCGACGTCTTCGAGCCAAATCTCTCGGTCGCTCTGGATGGTTCGTAATCATTTGTAGCCTGAGAATTACGTTGCCTTCAACCCGGCAAGTCATATTTCTTCGTGCTGGCATGACCCTTGAATTGCATCAAGGACTCCACTTATCCGGCATAGTCGAACGCCACACCCAGCGTTTCGCGATTTTTCAGCCAAATACGTTGTTGATGAAATAAAAATCGAAACATCTTGATGATGTGACGTAGTTATCGAATATTTTTCATATTACGACGGATTTGCATTGAATTCGTTCGAAAGCCTGTAATGGTCATATAACCATCCCGAGCGGCCAAGAGATCTGGCTCTGTGACGCCGCAGCAACCACCACACACGATTTGTAAATAGATGTGTGGCCGGTGCTACCGCCAGGAACGATGGAGATGAATCATGGTTTTCATATTGCCCTGCCCCAGCTGGCTTACTCGAAGAAGTTGCTCGATGATGTGCCAGCAACTGGACACCCGCTAGCTAAACAACGCGCACGTAAGCACCGCAGGAACAGCCGCCCCAAACTTTTCAAGGAAACGCAATGACTATCACCAAGTTGCCCACTACAACCTCACCTGCTGGCACCGAGAACCGTCAGGAGTTCTGGGACGAAGCAGCAAACTTGCTCGACTGGGACACCAAATGGCACACCACTAGCCAGATCATTGCCGCGGACCCACAAGCAAAGCGTGGACCACAGATCTCTTGGTACCTCGGTGGCAAGCTCAACGCCGCCGTGAACTGCGCGGACCGCCACGTGGAATCCGGAAATGGCGACAAGGTCGCGCTCTACTTTGAGGGCGAGCCTGGCGATCGCATTGCGGTGACCTACCAAAACCTGCAAGATCGCGTTAGCCAAGCGGCCAACGCGCTATTGGAACTCGGTATTACCAAGGGTGACCGCGTGGTCATCTACCTACCGGTGCTCATCGAAACAATTGTGATCACCCTGGCCTGCGCCCGTATCGGCGCGATCCATTCACTGGTCTTCGGAGGTTTCTCCGCGGAGGCACTCAAATTTCGTGTGGAAGACACCAAAGCGAAGCTGCTGGTGACCACCGACGGTCAATTCCGTCGTGGGAGCTCGGTTCCCGTCAAAACCAATGCCGATATTGCGGTCTCCGGAGAAAATGACATTGAAAAGGTGCTGGTTATTCAGCGCACCGGGGACGACATTCCTTGGACCGAAGGACGCGACCTGTGGTGGCACGAAACGGTAGAGAACCAGCCCACGCACCACAAAGCCGAAGCCTTCGACTCTGAGACGCCGCTGTTCATCATGTACACCTCGGGAACTACCGGACAGCCTAAGGGGCTGGTGCACACCACCGGCGGTTACCTCACTCAGGCTGCTTATAGCCACAATCTTTTGTTCGGCAATCCTGATGAGTCTCAGCGCTCCGATGACGTGCACTGGTGCACCGCGGATTTGGCTTGGGTTACCGCACATACTTATGAAATTTATGGGCCACTAGCCAACGGTGTCACCCAGGTGATCTACGAGGGTGTGCCTAACGCACCGCATCCCGGACGCCACTTTGAAATTATCGAGCGCTACAAGGTCACCAGTTACTACACTGCACCCACACTGGTCCGCTCGCTGATGGGTTGGTTCCCCGACGGCATTCCGGACAATTACAATTTGTCCTCACTTCGTGTGGGCGGCACCGTGGGCGAAGCGGTCAATCCCGAAGCGTGGCGTTGGCTACGCGCCCAGGTGGGACGAGACACCGAGCACGGGATCCCGATGGTTGACACCTGGTGGCAGTCCGAGTCAGGAGCTACAGTACTTTCGCCGTTGCCTACCGATGCGCACTTCAAGCCAGGCTGTGCCTCGCGCGCCCTACCGGGTGTATCGGTGGACATTGTTGATGCTGCGGGAAATACCGTGGCTGCAAACGAACAAGGAAATATCGTAATTACCCAGACCGGCCCATCGATGGCCCGGACGGTCTGGGGAAATCCGGAACGTTATTACACCAGCTACTGGGAGCAATATGTTGCCCAGGGTTGGTTCCTTGCCGGTGATGGTGCCCGCTTTGATGAGGACGGGGATATCTATATCCTGGGCCGCACCGATGACGTAATCAATATTTCCGGGCACCGGCTGTCAACCATTGAGATTGAGTCGGCTTTAGTGACCCATGCAGGTGTCGTCGAGGCCGGAGTCTGCCCCACCCCGGATGCGAAGACCGGCCACGCGGCCACCGCCTTTGTGGTTCCGCTGGATAAGACACTGATCTCAGCAAACCCTGATGCGCAAACGCTTGCACGTCAGCAAGAGTTCATCACCATCCTGCGCGCAACGGTCACCGAGCAGATCGGCCCAATCGCTAAACCACGCGATATCGTATTGGTCCCAGATGTTCCTAAGACCCGTTCGGGCAAGATCATGCGCCGCCTGCTGACCCAGCTCTTCGAAGGAACCAAGCTCGGCGACACCACCAGCTTGCAAAATGAGCCGTGCATCGCCGAGCTAGAGGAGATTTGCCGGGCACGGAGCTAAACAGTTTCAGCTACAAATCTGCCCCGCAGNNCTGCGGGGCAGATTTGTAGCGTTTTACATCATTACTCGTCGATACGCTCAGGCTTGGCCGACCCAGTTGAGCCGGAGTCTTCCGTCGCGGAGGACGAATCGGCTGCCTTCGTCTTGAGCACAAATTCTTTGCCCTCTATCAACGGGATTTCCGTGGTCATCAAGCTGAACTGGCTTCCATCGTGGCGTTCTACGCCCTCGGTGACCGATTGCTCCAAGACCTGACGAGCTACCTTGTCGCTTAGCACCAGAGGGTCCTTACTCAGATCCTTCCAGATGGCCACGCAGAGCAGGAGCATCACTAGGACAAACGGCAGCGCGGAAACGATTGTAATATTCTTCAGACCGTTCAACGCTTCGGCTGGCTTGTCGCCACCGGCAAGTAGCATCACCGCAGCTACCGCGCCTACGGCAACGCCCCAGAAGATAATGGACTTCTTTGATGGTTCCGCGGCTCCGCGTTCGCTGAGCGCACCCATCACGATGGATGCAGAGTCAGCGCCGGTGACGAAGAAGATCGCAATCAGCAACACAGTCACGATCATGAGCAGCACCGCAATCCAACCCGGCAATGGTAGCGCTTCAAGCAGATCAAAGAGGATCAAGTCAAAGTTGAGGTCCGGGACTCCGTCCACCATGTTCACCAGGGCAGCACCGGTATCCCCAGATTGTTCGGCACGTTCCTGCAAGCCTATGGCGCCGCCGCCAAAGATCGAGAACCAGATGAGGGTAACGCTCGAAGGTACCAACAGCACACCGGTCACGAACTGACGAATGGTGCGACCACGCGAAATACGGGCGATAAACAAGCCAACGAATGGGGCCCATGAAACCCACCAAGCCCAGTAGAACACGGTCCAGGAGGACAGCCAAGCAGACATTGCTTCGCCGCCGGAACCGGCGGTACGCGATGCCATCTGCGGAAGGTCACCAATGAAGGCACCCACGGCATTTGGAATTACGTTAAGAATGAACAGCGTTGGTCCGCCGATGAAGACGATCAATGCAATGACGAGAGCCAAGACCATGTTGATATTTGAAAGCCACTGAATTCCGCGTTCAATGCCGGATACGGCCGAAGCGACGAACAGCGCAGTCAAAATGGCAATGATAACAACCAAGACACCGGACCCAACCTTGGCCATTACACCGCTGGCCTGTATGCCGCCACCGATCTGCAGCGCACCAAGACCCAAAGAACACGCGGAGCCGAACAGCGTGGCCAAAATGGCCAAGATGTTAATGGTGCGGCCACCCCAACTATGGGTGACCCGTTCGCCGAAGATTGAGGAGAACATCGCGGAGAACAGCTGTGGGCGTCCGAGCCGGAAGCTACCGTAAGCCATTCCTAGACCAACAATTGCGTACATGGCCCATGGGAACAAGGTCCAGTGGAAGAGCGTCGTGCCCATCGCGGTGCTCAATGCAGCAGGAGTTTGCCCGTCTACGGTTCCTGGTGGAGGTGACATGTAGAAGTACAGCGGCTCGCCGACACCGTAGAACACCAACCCGATGCCCATACCGGTAGCAAACATCATGGAGATCCAAGAGACGGTGCTAAATTGTGGCTTCTCACCGTCTTTCCCGAGTGGGATGCGACCGAAATTTTTGGCAGCAACAACGAGGACAAATACGGTAAATACCGAGGCTGCGATCACAAATAGCCAGCCGGTATTCGTTATCACCCAGTTGAGTGCGGCATCAGAAGCGACGCCTAGCCCTTTGGGAGTAACGAATCCCCACACGATAAACGCCAAGGCCAAGCATCCGGCAATGCCGAACACCCAGTAATCCATTCCGGACTTGTCATATTTTTTAGGTCGTCGTTGACGAGCCGTATGCAGCTCGCCGACTAAATCTTCGAATGATTGTTCATTCTGCGTCATTTGTTCTTCCTTCACCAGCGGAATTCATTTCGCCTAAACGTCATGAGTTCCGGCGGCAACCATCCCGGTGAAGGTTCGGTTGCCAGATCGTGGACTCGGTTGAGCATTGCTTTGAGGGCATCGTGCACTGGCTTCTTAATCAACAGCGGAAGGCGCTGAAATAATAGCCCTCGGGTGCCAGCTTCTGCGGAGGTTGACTAAATCAACTCAGTAGAGCGGGGAAACATATTTGCTCCTTGACCTCTTCAAAGGCCTTATCCATCATGGTCCCACCGCGAATAAGGGTCAAACCTAGCAGGATTTGACGTGCTGTTTTAAATGCAACCTAAGGGCTTACGTCCCTTGTGAGACACAGTTAACGGTGGGCTCATGTGAATTTCCTCGCCAAGCAAGATTTTCTGCATTAGTCAGCAAAACCGACCAGATCAGAGGTTCTTTTCCCAGTTCAAAAAAATTTGAGCAGAAAAATTTAGGACAAACGTCGCGCTTTATCTTGACCGATTCAAAATAAATAGGGCAAGCTAGTGTTATGACTACATTCGGGGGAATCGAGAAGGTGCTACGCGAAGCATCCATGCGGGTCACTCGTCCGCGCGTTGCGGTGCTTGCAGCGGTCACCGCTCATCCCCATGCGGATACCGAGACAATTATTGACGCGGTCCGCCAAGAACACCCTACGATTTCCCATCAAGCGGTGTACGACTCATTAAAACTCCTCACCAGCCTGGGGCTGCTCCGTCAGATTCAACCCCACGGACATATCGCCCGCTACGAGGCCCGCGTGGGAGATAACCATCACCACGTGGTCTGTCGCAGCTGCGGAGCATTGGCCGATGTTGACTGCGCTATTGGAGCCTCACCGTGTCTACACGCCTCCGATGATCACGGTTTCAGCATCGATGAGGCCGAAGTTATCTACTGGGGGCTCTGCCCAGAGTGCCAGTCAGCCAAAACAGCCTAACCAGCTAAACATTTTATTTAAAAAGAAGTACCGCAAGGAACTAACCTTCATCTTCGCGGGCCATTGCCCTGCGGACGTGAAAAATCACGCCCAATTCAGTACCAGAAGGAAAACTATATGTCAGAAACGACTGCAGGCCAGTGCCCAGTAGTAGGAGCCGGACGCGTTCACCCTACCCGGGGCAATGCGAACACCGAATGGTGGCCAAATAAGCTCAATCTGAAGGTTCTATCCAAGAACCAGGAAGCCACCAACCCGCTTGATGCCGACTTCGACTACCCAGCAGCATTCGAAGCACTGGATTTCGCAGCCGTTAAGGCCGATATCGCCGAGCTGATGACCAAGTCCTACGACTGGTGGCCAGCAGACTTCGGTCACTACGGTCCATTCTTCATCCGCATGGCCTGGCACGCGGCAGGCACCTACCGCTCCCACGACGGTCGCGGTGGCGCAGGCGCCGGTCAACAGCGTTTTGCACCGCTGAACTCCTGGCCAGATAACGTGAACCTGGATAAGGCACGTCGTCTGCTCTGGCCAGTAAAGAAGAAGTACGGCCAGTCGCTGTCCTGGGCCGACCTCATCATCTTGGCCGGTAACGTTTCCCTCGAAGACATGGGATTCGAAACCTTCGGTTACGGTGGCGGCCGCAAGGACGTCTGGGAAGCTGATGATGACGTGTACTGGGGCCCGGAAAAGGTCTGGCTGGAAAGCGAACGTTACACCGGCGCACGCAACCTCGAAGCTCCACTGGCAGCCGTCCAGATGGGCCTGATCTACGTGAACCCTGAGGGTCCAGATGGTGTTGCAGATCCTTTGGCCTCGGCCATCGACATCCGCGAAACCTTCCGCCGCATGGGCATGAACGACGAAGAAACCGTCGCACTGATCGCCGGCGGCCACACCTTCGGCAAGACCCACGGCGCCAGCGCCGAAACCCACAAGGGCGAAGACCCGGAGTCCGCTCCGCTGGAAATGCAGGGACTGGGCTGGAAGTCCGACCACGGTACCGGCCACGGCGATGACACCATCGGCTCAGGTCTGGAAGTGACCTGGACCTACCACCCAACCCGTTGGGACAACGAGTTCTTCCACATCCTCTTCGCGTACGAGTGGGAACTGTTCCACTCCGAGGCCGGCGCACAGCAGTGGCGTCCAAAGAACGGCGCCGGCGCCGATATGGTGCCGATGGCTCACAACCCAGCCGTGCGTCGCGAACCACGCATGCTGACCAGTGACCTGGCCCTGCGTTTTGACCCGGTTTACGGTCCAATCTCGGAGGACTTCAAGAACAACCCAGAGAAGTTCGCGGACGCTTTCGGGCGTGCGTGGTTCAAACTGACCCACCGCGACATGGGCCCGAAGTCCCGTTACTTCGGACCAGAAATCCCGGCCGAAGACCTAGCTTGGCAAGATCCCCTACCGGCAACCCCGGCAGTAACCTTGGGCGCTACCGAGATTGCGGCATTGAAGGCTCTCATCGCGCAGTCCGGCCTTTCGGTACAGCAGTTGGTTTCTACCGCATGGAAGGCAGCTGCAAGCTTCCGTTCCTCTGATAAGCGTGGTGGCGTTAACGGTGGCCGTATCCGTTTGGAACCACAGGTCTCCTGGAGTGTGAACCAGCCTGAACAGCTCAAGGTAGTAATCACAGTTCTTGAGCAGATCGTGGAAGAGTTTAACGCTACTTCCGCCATCAAGACTTCCTTCGCAGACGTTGTAGTTTTGGCTGGCAACGTCGGTGTTGAGCAGGCAGCATTGGCTGCTGGCCAGCAGATTGAGGTTCCCTTCACTCCTGGTCGCGTTGACGCTACCCAGGAACAGACCGACGTGGAGCAGTTCGCTTGGTTGGAGCCAGTGTCCGACGGTTTCCGCAACTACGATTCCGAGTTCTTGAATTTGCCTCCGGAATACCTGCTCATTGACCGCGCTAACCTGTTGGGCCTCAACGCACCGGAGATGACCGTATTGCTCGGTGGTCTACGTGTACTAGGCAACAACTGGGATGGTTCGAACCACGGTGTCTTCACCGACACCCCGGGCGCATTGACCAATGACTTCTTCGCGAACCTGATGGAATTGGGCCTTGAGTGGACCCCTGACGCCGAAGAGAAGACCTATGCAACCACCGACGGCCGCTGGGTTGGTAGCCGTGTGGACTTGGTCTTCGGCTCAAACTCCGAGCTACGTGCATTGGCCGAGGTTTACGCCGCGGATGATGCGAAGGAGACATTTGCTACGGACTTCGCCGCAGCCTGGGCCAAGCTCATGGATGCTGACCGGTTCGACCTGCGTAAGTAAGTAGTTTCTTCGCTCATAGATGTGGCTGTCACTCCCTGGGGTGACAGCCACATCTATGTGTTTCTACAACTTAAAACAGCACTGGGTCCGACTGCGTCTGTCGTTGCGGGTTTTCAAGTTCTAGTAGCTGCAGCTTGGTGGGTAATCCGCCAAGGTATCCGCCGAGCGCACCATCGGTGCGCAGGACTCTGTGGCATGGCAAGACAATCGGTAGTGGATTGGTCGCGCAGGCGGTGCCCACCGCGCGTACTGCTTTTGGTTTACCAATCTTCGCTGCCACCTGTGCGTAGCTCAGGGTCTGCCCGTAGCCGATCTGTCCCAGTTCTAATTGCACGGTTCGGCGAAATTCTGTAGATAGTCTTAGATCCAGCGGGAGCTGGAATTCGTGCCGTGTGCCAGCAAAGTATTCATCAAGCTGACGCGCTACCCCATCGAGTTTCGCAGGTGCTTGAAGGATTCGTGGGCTCACCTTAGTCGCAAGACTTTCAAGGATATGGTCATAGCCTTCGCTTTCAAAAGCAACTCTGACCAGTCCGGCCTCGGTGCTCGCCAGCAGCAGTTTTCCAATCGGCGTATCAAACACACGGTAGGAAATGTCGGTCAGCTGTGACTTATCAGCTTCTGTTTCCAGACGCGAATGCAGTTGGGCCAGCATTGTTGTTTCCTCGGTGGTGGGGCCGGAATTCACCTTGTCAATATTCATCTTTTGGCTCCCGGGGTTTGTGCCTCATTCAGCTTGCTTCGTAAGTTTTTGATGCCGTCGGCCGCAGCTCTCCGGGCGGCTTCCGGCGTACCCGACAGCACCTCGGCAATTTGCGCATAACTTAATCCGCCAAGATACCTGTAGGCGATTACTAGCCGTTGTTTTTCTGGCAGCGTTTTGACCACTTGCCAAAGTTCCAGATTTTCAAGGTTCTGTGCCGGAGTTGAAGCATGGACGCCGTCGCCATTTTCGACCTCGGCTTGCACGGTTTCGGGTCGATGCTTGCGCAGTTCGTCGATTGCTTTGCGGTGGGCAATGCGTACCAGCCAGGCCTGCACATTGGCTTCCTGGTCTAACTGCGGATAGGCCTTGAGCGCCGAGAGGAAGGTTTCGGACCAAGCATCTTGAGCGCGATGCTCATCGAGTAGCGCGCGGCACACTCGCAGGACACTGAGCCCATGGGTCTGCACGACCCGTTCGAATGGTTGCTTCATGTGACTCCTCGTTGGCGGCTGTCACTAGGTAAACGTACCGTGTGGCCATTATGTGAGGTGCGTGAGCTAACTATTTCAAAAACTTTTTACGTCGTTGCATTTTAGTGAGCGGTGACGAGGCCTAGTTCTTCGCGCAGTTCATGCATCCGCTCAAGATCAATTTTCAGTAGCTCCCCGTTAGCCACGCCGTCGTGGATACGTACCCCGGCGAGCGCGTCACGCACAATCCGCATGGCAGCTCCATGACTAATGACCAAGATCTTTCGTCCAGGGTTTTCCTGCACTAAAACAGACAAGGCACCAAGCATGCGGTGTAAGACGGTTTCTCTGTCTTCAGTCTCAGCAGCAAGCGTCGCTGCTTCGGCTTCGCTGACTTCAGCCATAATCCGGCCTTCAAGTGGGCCAAAACCTCGCTCAATCACGTCCGCCACCGGCGCTGCATGTTCAACGTCAAGTTCTGCTGCGATCAGCAAGGCTGTTTCTTGAGCCCGCGACAGCGGAGAAGCGACAACCAGATCCCAATTCTGGCCGTTCAGTTCCCTACCAAGCTCCCGCGCTTGCGCTCGACCGGTGTCATTCAAATCGATATCGGTACGTCCTTGCATGCGCCCGGCAAGGTTCCAATCGGTCTGCCCATGCCTGACCAAAGCTAACGCTGTATCCATAGCTCGAGCATAAGCTAACCCCTGAACCACGCCCGAATCGGATTCCTCCTTCAAGAACCGAAACTTTAGGACTCATAGTTGGGTCATTCAAAGACATATTGACAGACTGTTACTAACCATCCCGAGCGGCCGAGAGATCTGGTTTGATGACGCCGCAGCAACCTGCCACAGCCGGTGGACTAGGTGCTACCGCCAGAACCGATGGAGCTGCTTTCCACTGAATTCCAGGGGTTAAGCGACATTGATCCGGGATTCCTGCCGAAGCATCAATCGACAAGGAGTCGTACGCCACCATGGCTGACCACAAGTTTGGATTTCGCACCCGCGCTCTACACGCCGGCGGCACACCCGACGCGGAGCACGGCGCACGCGCCGTGCCGATCTACCAGAGCACTTCATTTGTTTTTAAAGACACCGATGACGCGGCTAATCTCTTCGCACTGCAAAAGTACGGGAACATTTATTCGCGCATTGGTAACCCCACGGTGGCAGCTTTCGAGGAGCGCATGGCGTCACTCGAAGGCGGCATCGGTGCGGTAGCTACCGCCTCAGGCATGGCAGCTGAGTTCGTCACCTTCGCGGCACTGGCTCAGGCCGGGGACCACATTGTTGCTTCCTCCAAACTCTATGGAGGCACCATCACCCAGCTGGACGTGTCCTTGCGCCGTTTCGGGATCGAGACTACCTTCATCGATTCTAATGACGCCGCAGATTTTGAAGCAGCAATCCAAGAGAACACTAAGGCCGTTTACACCGAGATCGTGGCAAACCCTTCGGGCGACATCGCTGACCTCAAGGGTCTGGCAGAGGTCGCCCACCGCCACAACATCCCGCTGGTGGTTGACTCGACGCTGACCCCGCCGTATCTGTTGCGCCCCATTGAACATGGCGCGGACATCGTGATCCACTCAGCCACCAAGTTCATCGGAGGGCACGGCACCACCTTGGGCGGTGTAGTCATCGAGGCTGGCACGTTCAACTGGGGCAACGGCAAGTTCCCCACCATGACTGAACCCGTACCAAGCTACGGCAACGTGTCTTGGTGGGATAACTTCGGCGAATACGGATTCCTGACCAAATTGCGTAGCGAACAGCTACGAGACTTTGGCCCCTCCCTGCCTGCGCAGTCTGCATTCCAGTTGTTGCAGGGCTTGGAAACCCTGCCACAGCGCATGGATAACCACCTGACCAATGCGAAGCAGGTCGCCGCGTGGCTCGAAGCCGATGACCGCGTCACCTACGTCAATTACGCGGGTCTCGAATCCCACCCACAATATGCCCGTGCCGCCGAGTTACTGCCAATGGGCGTTGGTTCGGTCTTCAGTTTCGGAGTAAAGGGTGGACGCGAGGCTGGCACCAAGTTCATCGAAGCTTTGCAACTGGCAAGCCACTTGGCCAATATCGGTGATGCTCGCACCTTGGTACTACATCCTGGGTCTACCACCCACCAGCAACTGAACGCCGAACAGATGGTTGCCGCAGGAGTTCCTGAAGATCTGATCCGCCTCTCCGTCGGTTTGGAAGATGTTGAAGATATTCTCTGGGATCTAGATCAGGCACTGACTGCTTCCCAGAAAATCGCAGCCAAGCTGGATGAGGCTCCCACCTATGACGGCGCTGCCTGCGCCGTGCCAGCAGCTTCGAAGGGAGCAAACTAATGAGCACTGAGCAACGTACTTGGCAGGGCCCTGGCGCCGCAGAACGCCTGAATATTCTGCATGAAACAAAGTCTATTGCTATCGTTGGTGCCTCAAATAAGCCATCCCGCGCCAGCTACTTTGTTGCCACTTATCTCTTGTCTTCCTCGAAGTACAAGGTATATTTCATCAACCCCGTGCTGGACGAGATTCTCGGGCAGCCGGTCTACAAGTCATTGGCTGATCTGCCGGAGACCCCTGATCTGGTCGAGGTTTTCCGTAAACATGATGACCTTCCCACCGTGCTAGATGAAGCGCTGGCCGTGGGCGCGAAAACCCTATGGTTGCAGCTTGGTTCGTGGCACGAGGAGGTTGCCGCGCGCGCCGAGGCTGCCGGGATGAATGTGGTCATGGACCGCTGCGTCAAGATTGAGCATGCCCGCTTCCATGGTGGATTGCGCCTTGCCGGGTTCAACACCGGAGTGATCTCCTCTAAGCGCCAGCTACTGGCATAAAGTTCTGCATCTTTTCATTCTCGCCGGAGCCTGTGGTGACCTCACCACAGGCTCCGGCCATTTGAGCTGGCATCCTCACCATTCCAATCCCCCGACCTGAAACATCACATGACGCTAGGGTGTGAAATCACGTTTTACATAACGATTCAGCCGATTTTTCCTGCCTATCGGATGGTCGAATTGATTTCAGCCGGTGAAGGCGAAATGGTAAATACATGCCTTCCCGTTCCCGTGTCAACGCGGTTATTTCCGTACTTTGCTGTGTCCTTTTCCTCACCAGCTGCGGTTCTCCAATAACCCAACAGGCCTCCCGGGCGGGCCATGCAGTTGCAGGTTTCTTTGCCAATACATCCTCTGCCCGAAGCGAAGGCTCCATGCAGGTCGCACGGGTTGCTGATTACAGTGCAGTTCCTGCAGTCCAGGCTCCTATCACCGCGATGGTGCTCAAACCACAACCTCGCGTTAATTGCGAAAAGACCAAATGCGTAGCCTTGACCTTTGATGACGGTCCAGGGAAGTACACCGCATCATTACTGGACATGTTGGCCAGGGAAAACGTCCCCGCAACTTTCTACATGCTCGGGCAGAACGTTGCCAATTTTCATGGCGCGGTAAATCGCATGGCGTACGAGGGACACCAGCTGGGCAATCATACTTTTGACCACCGAAGTCTAACCGGTTTGTCCGCAGAAGAAATCAAGAATGAAATCTCCGCAACCGAATCGGCCATCCGCAAGGCGACCGGATTGACGCCGGATACTTTACGCCCGCCGTATGGGGCTCATAATTCTGCCGTTGACCAACTGGTGAATACACCGATGGTGCTCTGGGATGTTGACACCTTAGATTGGCAGCATCATGATCCGAAGAAAACCGTAGATCTCGCGTTGGCGCAGGCACACCCCGGGTCGATTATCTTAATGCACGACATCCATGACAGCTCGGTCAAAGCAGTGCCGGAACTGGTCAAGCGGCTCAAACATGAAAACTACACCTTGGTGACGGTCAATGAACTATTCGAGGGAACGAATTTTGGCGGCAAAACCGCCTACACTCGGCGCTAGCGTTTTTACATTCAGCGCCATCTTACGTAAAAAACCCACTCAAAAACAGATAAACCCAAAAGTTCTTCACAAATTCGCTTGACGACCCCACACAATCGGACATAAAGTCATGGAAACACAGATTCGTGTGTTGCATGTCATGACTTTATGGAGGCGTAGATGTTTGCCGAGGAAAGACATCGGCTAATCACCGATCAGCTTGCCGCCGAGGGGAAAGTAACCGTCGCGCAACTGGCTGAACGCTTTGAGATTACCGCGGAGACCGTTCGCCGTGATCTAGCCCAGCTGGAGTCTGAAAATCTCTTGCGTCGTGTACATGGTGGAGCGGTCTCCATCAGTGAGGCAAGCACCCGCGAAGAAAGCTATATGGCACGCACCGCCATCCATGCCGAAGCCAAGGCGCGTATCGCGCAACGTGCACTCAGCCTGCTACCGGTCTCCGACGCTTCGGTCATCTTAGATGCAGGAACCACCACAGAATTCCTCGCCGAACGCATGGCCAAAACCAATGCAGGGTCCGGACTCGTGGTGATCACCCACGCACTGCCCATCGCCACGGCACTGGTGCAAAGCCCAGAGATTGCCTTGGAACTGATTGGCGGACGAGTTCGCGGAATTACCGGTGCCACCAGCGGTGCACGCACTGCGCAGGAATACTCCAACTATCGCGCCGACATTGCTTTTATCGGAACCAATGCCCTGCATGCCGATTTCGCCTTGAGCACGCCTGACCCCTTGGAAGCCGCCGTTAAAACCGCCTTGATCGCGAGCGCACGCCGTGTTGTGCTCCTCGCCGACAGCTCAAAATTTGACCAAGAAACCCTGGTTCGCTTCGCCCGCCTGGATGCCATAGACACCCTGGTGACCGACAGTGCACCGCAAGGCGGTCTTGCTGCGGCCTTGGAACTGGCCGAAGTGGAGGTAGTTGTCGCATGATCATCACGCTAAC
This sequence comes from Glutamicibacter sp. BW77, assembly GCF_002332285.1. Classification (NCBI taxonomy): domain Bacteria; kingdom Bacillati; phylum Actinomycetota; class Actinomycetes; order Micrococcales; family Micrococcaceae; genus Glutamicibacter; species Glutamicibacter sp. BW77. The sequence goes on from NZ_NRGT01000065.1 coordinate 53,210, forward strand.
CTGCAACCCGGCCTTGGATAAGACCATTGAATTACAAGAGCCGCTGGCTCACGGAGCTGTCCAACGCGCCGCAACCAGTCATACTCAGGCTGCCGGCAAAGGAGTGAACGTGAGCCGGGCGCTTTCCGTGGCTGGAGCCCAGACTCACGCGCTGCTACCGGGCGGAGCTAATGATCCGCTCATCGCCGCGCTACGTGGTGACGGACTGAATTTCACTTCACTGCCCATCGATGAATCGTTGCGCACCAACATCACCTTGACCGACCCGGATGGCACCACCACCAAAATCAACGAGTTAGGCCCGACGTTGAGCGCCGAGGCAGTATCTGCATTGAGTGCGTTAGTACTTGAGGCAAGCGCCGAAGCCACTTGGCTGGTGATGGCCGGATCCCTGCCCCCAGGAGTACCTGCAGACTTCTATGCGCAGCTCACCGCCACGCTTCGCGCTTCACTGGGCACCAAATGTCCGAAGATCGCAGTGGACACCTCCGGAGAACCGTTGCGCCAGCTTTACGCCCACACCGCACACCACATCCCAGACCTCATCAAGCCAAACGCCGAGGAGTTGGCAGATCTTGTCGGTGCCAGACTCAGTGAAAAACAGCTTGAAACTTCCGCGCAGCTGACCGCAGAGACCTGCCAAGCTTTGCTTGAGCGCGGGACCGGTGCCGTGTTGGCAACGCTCGGAGCCCACGGTGCGGTGCTGGCCACAAGCCAAGGGGCATGGCATGGCTGGCATGAACCCATCGCCGCCCGGAGCACCGTGGGAGCTGGAGATTCTTCGCTGGCAGGATTCCTGTTGGCAGCCATTTCTCAGGGCTCATCAGAACAATGTCTTAAGTCAGCCATCGCCTACGGGGCGGCGGCAACTTCGCTCCCCGGTTCGACTATCCCCTCACCATCTGACCTCACCGCGGACGCCGTCACCGTCGTCTCACTCAACCCAAGGCAAAGATCATAGCAATGAGCGACCTGATCACCACCCAGCTCGTCACCCTCGACGCACACTTGGGCACCTCAACCACCGAGGTGATCAATCACCTGGCGAACCTGGTGGCCAAGGCCTCCCGCGCTACCGATGCATCGGCCCTGGCCGAACACGCATTGGCCCGTGAAGCAAAAACCGCCACGGGAGTGCCCGGCGGCATCGCGATTCCGCACTGTCGCTCGGCCGCCGTCACCACCCCCACCCTGGCCATGGCACGACTGGCTACCCCGGTAGATTTCGGGGCCAAAGATGGTCCAGCAGATCTGATCTTCTTTATCGCTGCCCCAGAGGGCGCCGATAAAGAGCATTTGAAGCTGCTCTCCAAATTGGCTCGCGCGTTGGTGAAGAAGACCTTCACCGCAGCACTTCGCGAGGCGACCAGCGCCAGTGAAATCGTCGCGTTAGTCTCCGCGGTTATCTCCGATAATCCGACGGTTCCTGCCGCCGCCCCGGTAGCCGCGCCGGCACCAACCACCGACCCCTCACGCGCAAGGGTCTCCAAGATCGTGGCGGTCACCGCCTGCCCCACCGGCATTGCCCACACCTATATGGCAGCCGACTCGTTGGCACAAACCGCCGAAGAGCTTGGCATTGATTTTGCGGTGGAAACTCAGGGCTCTTCCGGTTCCACCGCGTTGGATCCTGCAATTATTGAAGCTGCCGACGCGGTGATCTTCGCCGTCGACGTTGATGTGCGTGACCGTGCACGTTTTGCCGGCAAGCCGTTGATTCAGGTTCCGGTTAAACGCGGTATCGACGAGCCTGAGAAACTTCTCAAGGATGCCATCGCGGCAGCGAGCGATCCGCAAGCGCGCCGGGTGCCTTCCGCTACGGCATCGGCCGAATCGGAACAGACCAGTGACAAGCAAGGCTTCGGCGCACAGCTCAAGCGCGCGCTGCTGACCGGCGTTTCCTACATGATTCCGTTCGTGGCCGGCGGCGGCTTGCTGATTGCATTGGGCTTCCTGCTCGGCGGTTACGCGATCACCGACGTGGCAGACAAGTATTTGACCGATAACACGCTGTTCAACCTGCCAGATGCAGGACTCATGGCCTACCTTGGAGCCGTCGCATATAAGATCGGTGGCCTCTCCATGGGCTTCCTGGTTCCCGCTTTGGCCGGTTACATCGCTTATGCGTACGCAGACCGCCCAGGTATTGCCCCGGGCTTCACCGCAGGTGCGGTGGCGGGCTTCATGGGTGCCGGGTTCCTTGGCGGTATCGTCGGTGGTTTGATTGCCGGTTTGGCCGCTCGCTGGGTCAGCTCCTGGAAGGTTCCACGCTGGTTGCGTGGTCTGATGCCAGTGGTGATCGTGCCGCTGCTCGCGTCCATCATCGCCTCGGGTCTGATGATCCTCTTCCTAGGCGGACCGATTGCGAAGCTCACCGAAGCACTCAACTCATGGCTCTCGGGTATGTCGGGTACCGCAGCTGCGATTCTTGGTTTGATCCTGGGACTCATGATGGCCATCGACTTGGGTGGACCGGTTAATAAGGTTGCCTACGCCTTCGCGGTAGCGGGACTGGGCGCCGGTTCACTGACGGAAAATCCTGCCCCACTGATGATCATGGCAGCTGTGATGGCCGCGGGTATGGTGCCACCATTGGCCATGGCCTTGGCTACGACGGTTTCCCCGAAGCTATTCACCGGAGCCGAACGCGAAAACGGCAAGGCGGCTTGGTTGCTCGGTGCCGCGTTCATCTCCGAAGGCGCTATTCCCTTCGCCGCGGCAGACCCATTGCGTGTCATCCCTGCTTCGATGGTGGGCGCCGGAGTGACCGGTTCGTTGATTATGACCTTTGATGTGGTCAGTCAGGCACCGCACGGCGGAGCATTTGTCTTCTTTGCAATGAATAACACCTGGCCGCTGTTCCTGTTAGCCACCGTCATTGGCACGCTCATCTCCGCTGCACTGGTGATTATTCTGAAGAAGTTTGTTCGTAAGACTGCGGTGCCAAACGCTGAAAGCGTCAAGGTTGCAGCATGAGCACGCACAAGGTAGAAAAGTTTTCCGGGGTAGGCGTCAGTGCAGGCCGAGTCATCGGTACCGTACGTCGTATGCCCGATGCGATCCAAGCCCCCGCCGACGGCGCACCGCTTCCTGCCGGTGCCACTATCGACAGTGAAACCGCCCGCTTGGCCCAGGCCACTCAAGCGGTTGCCGCGCAGCTCAAGGCACGCGCCGCACTGGCTACCGGGGACGCGCAAGCGGTGCTCAAGGCCACCGCACTCATGGCTAGCGACAAGAGCTTACTGAAGTCGGCAACGAAGCTGGTTGCCTCGGGCACCTGTGCGGAGTCGGCTCTCTGGGAGGCCGCCGATGCGGTAGCCACCCAACTGTCCGCACTCGGTGGCTACATGGCCGAACGCGCCGGAGACGTACTCGATGTTCGCGCCCGTATCGTGGCCGAGCTACGTGGGGTGCCTGCCCCGGGTATCCCCGATTCGGAAACCCCCTTTGTACTCGTAGCCGTTGACCTAGCGCCGGCAGATACCGCTACCCTGGACCCGGCGAAGGTTTTGGCCTTGGTAACCAGCGATGGCGGGCCACAGTCCCACACCGCGATTATTGCCCGTTCCTTAGGGTTGCCGGCTATCGTGGCGGCCAGCGATACCACCGCCCTGGTTGATGGCGACGTAGTCTACGTGGACGGAATTGACGGTCTCGTGGTGCGCAACCCCACCGAGGTTGAATCAGCGACCGCACGCACCTACGCAAATCGTGAGCAGCTACCGGAATTTGATGGCCGGGGAGTACTGGCTGATGGCCACCGCGTTCCCCTGCTAGCCAATGTAGGAAGCGGCACCGATGCGCAGGCTGCGGCCAAGGCAGGCGCCGAGGGCGTAGGCCTATTGCGTACCGAGTTCTGTTTCTTAGGACGCGAGAAGGAACCAACCCATGAGGAACAGGTAGCCGCCTATGGTGCGGTTTTTGAGGCCTTCGCGCAGAAAAAAGTTGTGGTCCGCACCTTGGATGCCGGGGCCGACAAACCGCTTCCGTTCCTCACCGATTCGACGGAGCCAAATCCGGCACTCGGTGTTCGCGGCTACCGCACGGACACCACTAGCCCCGGAGTCCTCGCCCGTCAGCTCACTGCAATCTCTGAGGCCGCCGCCAACCACCAGGCCGAGGTCTGGACCATGGCGCCAATGATCTCTACGCCTGCCGAGGCCCAAGATTTTGCGGCACTGGTGCGCACGGCAAACCTCGCAACCGCTGGAGTGATGATTGAGGTTCCCTCGGCCGCGCTGATGGCCGAGCGGATCTTGGAACGTTGCGATTTTGTCTCTATCGGAACCAACGATCTGACGCAATATACGATGGCCGCAGATAGGCAGCTGGGCTCATTGGCTGAACTGAATGACCCGTGGCAGCCGGCCGTGTTGCACATGATCGCGGCCACCAGTGCCGGGGCACAGGGCGCCGGTGCTAAACCGGTGGGAGTATGCGGCGAAGCCGCGGCAGATCCTGCACTCGCGGTAGTACTAGTGGGACTGGGCGTTAATACCTTGTCCATGAATAAGCGCGCGCTTTCCCCGGTCGCCGCGGTGCTACGTACCGTGGACTTGGCTACCGCTCAAAAATTGGCGCAGCTTGCCTTACGAGCCGCGTCAGCTGAGGAAGCCCGAAGCTTGGTACGTGCGCAGTTGCCCGAATTGGATCGCTTCGGACTCTAACAATTCCAAGGTCACCTGCCTTAGGATTTTGAATTACCACCTATGTTAAAAGGAGCCGTCATGGCAGAACGTACAGCAATCATTGGAAGTCGAGTTGGCCTTCACGCCCGTCCGGCTGCAATCTTCGCCGAAGCCGCCGGCGAGCTTCCGGTCGAGGTCACCATCGCATTGGAAACAGAACCTGCCGAGGACGCATTAGATGCCTCAAGCATTCTGTCGCTCATGGGCTTGGGCGCCGAATACGGCACCAAGGTTGTGTTGCGCGCTGAGGGTGAAGGAGCCGAAGAGGCTCTGGATCAGTTGGTGAAAATCTTGGAGATTGACCACGACTCGGAGTAAAACACCTTGTTCATGCAAAGTCCGCGCTTGACCTTTAACGGTGAGGCGCGGGCTTTGGTTTTAATTCCAGATTACTGATTGACAAAATTCAATCAGTGGATGGATGATTGATCCTACGCGCAAGTTGTAGGAGCTTCTCATGGGTAGGTTGCATGACTCAATGCTGCGCCTCGTTAAGCCATTCACCCACAGGGACTATGCGCTCTTAGCGAGCGCATTAATTATTTCCACCTTTGCCGCCGGCATGTGGGCGGTGGCAATGGTCTATCAGGTGCGTCGCTTAGGCGGCGGGCCCCTAGAGCTGTCCGTGGTGGCCACCTCAAACGCTGTGGGGCTACTTGCCTTAGTGCTGCTCGGCGGCATTTTGGCCGACAGATATTCCTGTCGAAAAATAGTCATCTTGGTACAGCTACTGTTGGTGCTCATCATGAGCGTGACAGCCCTATTGGCACTGACTGGTGCCATCACCCTATGGCATCTCATGCTCACCAGCTTCCTCGCCGGTGCCGGATCAGCATTCTTCTTCCCGGCATATTCCGCACTACTGCCTCGCATCTTGCCCCCGAAGGATCTACTGGCCGCCAACGGTCTTGAGGGTACGGTCCGGCCGGTAGTGCACACGGCTCTGGGACCGATGGTTGCGGGTTTTCTTGTTGCCGCGATTTCCCCGTCGCACGCAATTGCCGGAATCGCGCTGTGTCATGTGATCGCTATCTTTGTTCTGCGCCGCATAGCGCACCGCAAAGAATACGACGCCCCGGAGCCTGCCGACTCTACAGTTGTAGCGCCCAGCGTACTGCGCCAGTTACGCGAAGGCGTGGGCTATACGATGCGTACCAGCTGGTTGCGTTGGACGCTGATCTTTTCGGTGATTTCAGTATTCACCTTTATTGGACCTTTTGAGGTGCTGCTGCCATTTATCGTCAGCGATCATCTGGGCGGGGATGCAAAACTCTTTGGCTACACGCTGGCCTTCTTCGGGGCCGGTTCGGCGATCGGTTCGTTGTTGATCGCCTCGGCGAAGTTCCCACGTCGATACCTGACTCTAATGACCGCTTGCTGGTGTTTAGGCACATTGCCGCTGGCCGCGGTGGGATACGTGGATGCCGCGTGGATGTTGTTCGCGATTCTCTTACTTTTCGGCATTACCGATTCGGCCGGAATGGTCATCTGGGGAACCTTATTGCAACGCCGGGTGCCGAAACATTTATTAGGTCGTATTTCCAGCCTGGATTTCTTTGTTTCCTTGGCATTGATGCCCTTGTCCATGGCTGTGGCCGGCCCGCTAAGCCATGTGTTGAGCCTGCAAAGTATTTTTGTGATCGCAGGGACCGCCTCGCCAATCTTCGGGCTGCTCGCTTGGTGGGCTGGACGTTTTGCTCGCGATGAAATTGAGCATCCGTTGCACTCAACATCGGAAACGCAGGCAAGCTTATAGCTAGCGCCTTGACCCTCACCGCGTTCCCTATGCACTGGCTACGAAGTCACTGAGCGAAGGCGTGGCAGTTTTGCGTCGCCACCGGATGAGCGAGAAGCTGAATAGATGAGCATGTCTTCCCGCGTCACCCCTCGGCTCAGCGCACTGCTTCTTGGCATTCTCCTGCTCGCAGGTTGCGCCTCCCAGCCATCCGAACCACAGCCCGAGCCCGTTGCCACGCCACCTGCAGTGGACTGCGCAACCACCAAATGCGTCGCGCTAACCTTCGATGATGGCCCCGGAGAGTACACAAATCGCCTACTCGATGAATTGTCCGAACAGCACACGCCGGCCACATTCTTTGTACTGGGCAAGAACGTGAAGAAATACCCCAAGACGCTTAAGCGCATGGTTGACGAGGGGCACCAAATAGGCAGCCACACCTTTGACCATAAAGACATCACAAAGTTAACCGCCGAGGGCATTGAACACGAAGTGCAGTGGACCGATGAGGCAATTGAACAAGCAGCCGGCGTGAAACCGCAAATTCTTCGTCCGCCTTATGGCGCCCACGGCGCCGTCTATGACCGGCTGATCCCCTATCCACTGGTGTTGTGGGACGTTGACACGCTGGATTGGAAACACCACGACCCACAAAAGACCGTCAGAATTGCCCTCGAAGAAGCCAAGCCCGGCTCGATTATTTTGATGCATGACATCCACGAGAGCTCGGTCAAAGCGGTGCCGCAACTAGTGAGCAAACTTCACGATGCCGGATACACCCTGGTCACCGTGGACCAGCTATTTGCCGGAACTGACTTTAAGCCAGCAAAGGCCTACGACCATCGATTTAAGACGAATCCCTAAGGGGCCTGCTCGGCATAAAATCTGAGCTGATCAAGCATGTCCCCTTCGGCTTCACGGACCGACCTGGCAAGCTCTTCACACTCTTGAACGCCTAAATCCGGGTTAATTACCGCAACCTGAAGCACCACTTCGGTGTATCCGGCATCGTCTTTCAGATCAAAACGATAGGACAAGCCATCCGGGTTCTCAGAGGTATGTGCCACGAGCAAACGATTTTCGATTAGATCATGGATTTCATAACGTCGCTCGTGTCCACCCACCCGATAGATCAAATTCGTGCCAACGCGCAACTGCACGTCGTCCGAATGCATGGTGGCGATACCCGGCATCCACAAGGGAGCCGCGCTCCAATCGGTCAACAATTCCCAGACACGGTGCACCGGCAAGTGAATCACCACGGTGCTTTCAAAAACACTGAACTGGCTCATACTCGAATCGTCCCACTCCCATGCATTTAATGGAATACCACCGCTCAACTCGCTTGACCCTCGGCCCCAAAAAACAGAAAAGCCAACCGGTGCGCGGGAGCGCGCATCGATTGGCTTATGCAGTTGTTGTACTGGGTTTACCAGTCTTCTTCGTCGTCGGCCTCGGAAGTCCCCAACTCGGGTTCCTGCTCTTGGTCGAAGTTGTACCAAGCTTCGGTGAAGCCAACCATCTCATCCAGCGCTTCTTGCTGATCTTCGTCGAGGGCTTCTAGCGCCTCGGCATTGTTCAGGATCGCGCTGATTGCTAGGAATGGGTGACGTTCAAAGTAGTCCAGTGGAGTAGCTTCACGTGTGAAGGTCAGGTTTTCACTTTGCGCAAAGAGATCTATGTACTGCGCAACGGCAGTCGGCATACGGGTGAGGCTAATACCGGAAAGGGACTCGTTGTAGATTTCGGCAGTGGCATCAGCCCACTGCTCAATGAGCTCTTCGCTCATTTGTGCCATCAGATTCTCCGCCTTGGTGCGTAGGTTTAGGAATGCTCACATCTTGGGTAAGAATTCAGCTTAAACCTTCAGACCGAGCATGCCAAGACGATCTAGGTGTGATTTGTCCTTGGTCGACCTACTACCGTCGGCGAATGGCGAACCGCCACTGGCCGACGGTAGTACGTCGCGGAAAGCCTTAGTAGGCTTTCACTCCTTGCTCAACGATCAGGTGGATCAGGGCAAAGGTCTTGTCATTGTCGATTGCGGCAAGCGCCGCAGCCACGGCGGCAGGAACGTCAGCGTCGTTCTCCACGCGCACTCCGTAGCCACCGAAGGACTGTGCCATCAAAGCGAAGTCCGGGTTTTTCAGCTGGGTACCGGATACGCGATCCGGGTAATGGCGTTCCTGATGGGTGCGGATGGTGCCGTATTGCTGGTTATCCATGACAACCACCAGCGGGGTGGCACCATATTGGGCGGCGGTAGCAAGCTCTTGGCCGTTCATCATGAACTCACCATCGCCGGCAATACTGACCACGCGGCGCTGCGGGTAGGACAGTGACGCGGCCACCGCCGAAGGGATGGAGTAGCCCATCGAGCCGTTACGTGCCGAAAGCATTGAGGCGTAACCATTGGTGGGGAAATAGCGGTGCGCCCAGTTGGTGTGTTCACCGGCGCCGAAGGTGACCATGGCATCTTCGGGAAGGGCGTTAACCAGATTTGCCATCAAGGTATCCATCTTTGCCTGGCCTGAGGTTGGCGTGGAAGGCGGCAACTGGGCAAACTTTTCTTGTTCGCCGCGCATGCGTCCGGTCCATTCACGCCATGAATCTTTTACCGGCAGGTCCATCAGCAACAGGTCACGAACGAAGACATCAGGTTTAGCCACGATCTGATGAGAGACCGGACCGGAACGGCCCCTAAGTGATGGGTCGATGGTGACCAGGAAGTTCTTCTTGTCCCAGTTTTGACGGACGTTAAATCCATCGGTGATCACGTCTCCCGGTACGGTGCCAACGAAGATCAATAGGTCTGTTTCTTCCAGTAGGTCATAGGTTGGCTTGGGCCTGCCGTACCCAATTGGCCCTACATAGGACGGAGAGTTAAACGGCACGGTGCCTTCGCAACGCCATTCGGCTGCCGCCGGTAGATCATGCTCCTCGAGCCAGCGGGTGAAGTCAGCTGCACCTTCGTGGGTCCAGTCATTGCCACCGAAGATAAACAGTGGCTTATCCGCTTCCTGCAGTGCGCCGTGTAGCGCCTTCCAATCGGTGACGGTCATGCCACCGGTGGCCACCGGGATTTCCGGGTGCAGCGTGGCGGAAACCTCGCGGGTGATGATGTCTTCGGGCAGACCAACAACTACCGGACCAGGGCGGCCGGACATCGCAGCAAACATCGCTTCGGCGACGACTTCGGAGGCTCGATCTGGGTGATCCAAGACCATCACACGTTTAGCTCCGGTACCGAACCAGGCCCGCGGATCAAACTCCTGGAAGGCTTCCTTGCCGCGGTGCTCAAAAGGAATCAGGCCTACGAACAGCACCAAAGGGGTGGAGTCCTGCCATGCGGTGTGCAGTCCTACGTGGGCATTGGCGGCGCCCGGACCACGGGTGACCATCGCGATGCCCGGACGCTGGTGCATTTTTCCTTCTGCCTCGGCCATGTACGTGGCTCCGCCTTCGTGGCGGCAAACAACTGTGTCAATAGTCGAATTATGCAGACCATCAAGGACGTCTAGGTAGCTTTCCCCGGGGACAACGTAGGCACGCTCCACGCCATGGGCTACAAGGGTGTCAACAATGACATGTCCGGCCGACTTCTTTGTCGACGGCTGACCATTTTCACTCATCTTTTTGGCGTCTTTCTATCGAATAAAAGTCTTGGTTCGCAGATACGAAAAAAGGTGCCACAAGGCACCAGATGCAACGTTGCGTCGTCGTGAAACAGTACTAGAGGCCGGTGAGCAATGCACGAAGTTACGCATTTACTACGCAAATATGACATCTTGCTTAGAAGGACTGCATATCATCGGGCAAATTGTCTATAAATTTCCCACCGATAAGTCAGTGTGTTGCATCACAGCCACAATCGCGGTCTACCGCTCCGTGGCACCCTCAGGGCCATGTGGAACCAAGTCCCTTCATGAAGGCAGTAACGAGCGTGACGTGTTTGACGACACATCCATCCAGCCAATAGCCTATTGAACAACTAATGTTTCCTCTCGGTAACCCTCGACTTTCCGACCTCATAGAACACGAGCCCAATTCATGGAATACATCAACGGAGTAATCGTTGCAGCGTATCTGGCGGCAATGCTGCTGTTCGGCTGGTGGGGCAAGTCCCGCACCAAAAACAGTAGTGACTACCTCGTCGCCGGACGCCGGCTCGGCCCGTTCCTCTACACCGGCACCATGGCGGCAGTAGTATTGGGCGGCGCTTCGACAGTGGGTGGCGTAGGGCTGGGATATAAATGGGGCATCTCAGGCATGTGGCTAGTAGTTGCCATCGGGGCCGGAGTGATCTTATTGTCCCTGGCTTTTGCCCCTACCTTGCAGCGGCTCAAGGTCTTCACCGTTTCGCAAATGCTCACGCTACGCTATGGCAGCAAGTCCGCCACCAACACTTCGGGCATTGTCATGCTCGCTTACACCTTGATGCTCTGCGCGACATCAACCAGCGCGTATGCGACGATCTTTGTGGTTCTCTTCGGCTGGGAGAAGTGGCTTGCCATCGCTATTGGCGGCGCCATTGTGGTGGTCTATTCCACCATCGGCGGCATGTGGTCCATTACCCTGGCAGATCAGGTGCAGTTCGTCATTAAAACGGTAGGCATCTTCTGCCTCATGCTGCCTTTTGCATTAAACGCCGCAGGTGGCATGGACGGCATCCGTGAGCGCGTGGATGCAGAGTTCTTCAGCTTCACCGGCATCGGACTGCAATCCATCATCACGTACTTTGTCGTTTACACTCTGGGCCTGCTGATCGGTCAGGATATCTGGCAGCGCGTATTCACTGCGAAGAGCCCCAAGGTCGCCCGCTGGGGCGGAACTACCGCCGGGTTTTACTGCATCATCTATGGTGCTGCGGGAGCCGTTATCGGTATGGCCGCCAAGGTCGCACTTCCAGACATTATCGGGGCAGATATGAATAAGGACGTCGTCTACGCGGAGGTCGCCACCGAGCTGCTACCCGTAGCCGTCGGTGGCTTGGTGATGGCTGCGGCGGTGGCCGCAATGATGTCCACCGCCTCCGGAGCATTGATCGCTGCGGCCACGGTGGCTCGCACCGATGTCACTCCATTTGTTGCCAGCTGGTTTGGCAAGTCCATCAGCGTCAATTCCGATGAGAACCCAGAACATGATGTGCGGGCGAACCGCATCTGGGTACTGGTACTTGGAATCGTGACCGTATCACTGGCAATCCTTGTTGATGATGTGGTCGCCGCGCTCACGATCGCCTATGACATCTTGGTCGGTGGCCTGCTGGTGGCCATCATTGGCGGATTGCTGTGGAAGCGTGGCAATGGCATTGGCGCAGCAGCGTCAATGGCCGCCGGTACGCTCGTCACATTGGGCACCATGATCATTCTAGAGATCCAGGCCGAACAAAAGTTCGACGGCGTGTACGCCAACGAACCGATTTACTTTGGTCTCATTGCCTCCGCGGTCACCTTCATTGTCATTTCATCGCTCACCAGGCCCACCCCCACGCAGGTCATTGAACATTGGAATCAACGTGTCGCAGGTACCGCCGCAGTTGAAGGCGTGGAAGCAGGCGTCAAGTAATAACTAGTCTCGACCCGTAGGTGAGAAGACAATGCAGGCCCGGCGAAATATTCCGCCGGGCCTGCATTGTTCTTCCCAGAAATTCTCTGGGACGAAAGAGTTAGTCGTTGATCAGATCGTGGCGCACAATGGTCTGATCGCGGTCTGGACCTACGCCAATGGCGGAGATCCGGGTGCCGCTAATCTTCTCGAGAGCCAGAATGTAGTTACGTGCATTTTCTGGCAAATCTTCCATGGTCCGCGCCGCGGAGATATCCTCGGTCCAGCCCGGGAAGTACTCGAAGATCGGCTTCGCGTGGTGGAACTCGGTCTGCGTCATCGGCATCTCGTCGTGGCGCACACCGTCAACGTCGTAGGCCACGCACACTGGGATCTGCTCAATGTTGGTCAACACATCGAGCTTGGTTACGAAGTAATCGGTGAAACCGTTCACGCGCGAGGCGTGGCGGGCCAGCACCGCGTCGTACCAACCACAACGACGTGGGCGTCCGGTGTTCACACCGAATTCTCCGCCGGTGGTCTGCAGGTAGATACCCATATCGTCGAACAGTTCGGTAGGGAACGGTCCGGCACCCACACGGGTGGTGTAAGCCTTGATGATACCGATCGAACGGCTGATCCGGGTCGGGCCAATGCCAGAACCGACCGAGGCGCCACCGGCGGTAGGGTTCGAGGAAGTCACAAACGGGTAAGTGCCGTGATCAACGTCCAGGAAGGTTGCTTGGCCGCCCTCCATGAGGACCACCTTGCCCTCATCCAAGGCGTTGTTCAGTTCGAAGGTGGAATCAATCATCAACGGGCGCAACCGGTCCGCATAGGACAGGAAGTACTGCACAATGTCCTCGACGATTACGGTGCGACGGTTGTAGATCTTCACCAGTAGTTCGTTCTTCTGGCGCAGTGCACCTTCAACCTTCTGGCGCAGGATTGATTCGTCAAAGACGTCCTGTACGCGGATGCCTAGGCGTCCCACCTTGTCCATGTAGGCCGGGCCGATGCCGCGTCCGGTGGTGCCAATGGCACGCTTACCCAAGAAACGTTCGGTGACCTTGTCCATGGTCTGGTGGTACGGAGCTACCAGGTGAGCGTTAGCCGAGACGCGCAGTTTCGAGGTGTCGGCGCCGCGAGCTTCCAATCCTTCGATTTCTTCGAAGAGGGCCTCAAGGTTCACCACACAACCGTTACCGATAATCGGAATGGCGTTGGGCGACAGAATGCCGGCCGGAAGGAGCTTTAGCTCGTACTTCTCACCGCCGACAACCACGGTGTGCCCGGCGTTGTTACCGCCGTTTGGCTTGACTACATAGTCGACCTGCCCACCGAGTAGATCGGTAGCCTTGCCTTTACCTTCATCGCCCCACTGGGCTCCGACGATCACGATTGCTGGCATGGGATCCTCCCCCTTGCATAAAGCAGCGGTTGCGGCGCTCTTCACGCCGTCCCGGCACGGTGCCGGGCAAAAAATATGCCCCTGTACTTCTCACTTGGCCCAAAGGGCGCAATGTAAGAGTTAGGGGCTCTTACGACCAAAGTTTACCGAAACGATTAGTGAATCTCGAGTTGCACGTCACGGTGTCGCCCACGCAGGCCATAAGCGACAACCAGAAACGCTATTCCGGCGAAGACCACGGCAATGGAAACAACGTACAGGGCAATGACTCGGTATCCCTGATCCGGATTGAGGAACGGGTACGGAACCCATCCATCGGACGCTCCGCGAACCAGCACGACTCCGGTCCAGAGCATTGGATAAATCAGCAGCAGCGGCACCGCCCGGTAAGACAAAAAAGTACGGTCCCTGGCCAAGAGCCAATCGGCCAGAACTAGCAGTGGCCCAAAAATATGCATAACCCAGTTCGCCCATGGAAGGGGCACCCCTCCTGCAGCGCCTAAAGGGGCCAGCAAGGTGATGTAGATCAGTCCGACGACAACCATGCATACGCTCGCCAAAGCACGCAGGCCCACAACCCAGCGAGGCGTCGAAGCACCTTTGGCAAGGCCCAGCAACCCTGCGATGAGCCCGACAATGACCACCACCAGATTCGACTGGATGGTGAAGTAGCCAAAGAAATTCAGCGGTAGCACCGGGCCCCGTGAGGCAGTGTCGGCGTAGGTCGCCACGATAGCGCTTAGGGTGACCAGTGCCCACAGTATTCGAGCGAGGTTGAGATAGCGTATGGTGATTTGAGGGGTCTTCACCCTCAAAGACTATAACCAGCGGCTACCGCATCCAATGGTTTATTCGTAGCGGCCCGGAGATTCCTGAACATTGCCGGTCATCAAAAACCGCCCAGGAGAACCCTCACAATGCAATAATTGTCCCAAAATCAGCCAAGAACTTGACTCTGACACAGTGTGAGAGCGGAGAACTAAAGTATGTTATCCATCGGGGCGTTTGCACAGATCGGTCAGGTAACCCACCGCATGCTGCGGCATTGGGACACCGCCGGCCTGCTCAGACCCGCCCATGTAGACCCGTTCAGCAGCTACCGCTCCTATGACCCCTCCCAGCTTCAGCGCTTGCATCAGATTGTTGCGCTGCGTGATTTGGGATTCGGGCTCGAAGAAATTTCTTTGATCTTGGATCAGGGAGCAAGCGCAGGAAAAATAGCCGAACTTCTACACATTCGCCAGGCTCAGGTTGAGGCCGAGCACCATCTAGCCACGCAGCGCTTGGCCGATGTGCAGCGGCGTCTGCAACTGATCTCCAAGGAGAAGCTCATGTCACGCATTGAAATCATCCACAAGCCACTGCCCGCGGTGCGCTTGGCAGCAGGCCGCTTCACGGTGGCCGAGCAACCTGAAATCGCCGGTCGAGTCGGCCCGCTCTTCGACAAAATCGCGCAATCCCTTCACGGCCAAAGCCTTTCCACGCCGATTGCGCAGTACAACGGAACCGAGGATGGAGTAGAGGTCATTGCTGGATACGCCACGAGCGCTCCGAGCCTGACCGGTGTCGAGATCGTCGAGCTTCCTGCTGTGCCTGAGGCCATCTGCGGGGTGCACCTCGGAGCCATGGACAGCATCCATGAAAGCTGGCAGGCCGTGCACGAAGAAGTCTTGGCCCGCGGCTTGGTTCCGACCGGTCCGTGCCGCGAAGTCTACGTGCGTGCTGTGTCCGAAGACCAAGGCGATTGGGTGACCGAACTGCAGCAGCCGGTCAGCGTAGCTTAGCCAACCAGCTGGTGCGGTGATTCTAGTAAATCACCCACCACGCTGTGCGCGGCACCGATCAGGGCCCCGGTCTGCCCCAGCGGAGAAAATCTCAGCTTTGCTTGGCCGGCAATGCTTGGTGCATAGGTTCTGAGGCTGCTCGTCGTAGCCGGCAGTAGCCACCGCTCTAGCGCGGCGAAATGCCCGCCGAAGACCACGGTGGATACGTTGAATAGGCGCATCGCCGATGCCACGGCAACCCCCAGTGACTTACCGGCGTCTGCCACGGCAATGTTGGCCGGCTCCTGCCCGGATTCCAACGCTTGGTAGAGACGCTCAATGCGCTGCTGACGCGAGACGCCACGGGCAGCCACCCCAAGGTTTGCCGCGGTCAGGATGGCTTCCTGTCCGGCAACCGTTTCTAGGCATCCGCGGCCACCGCAGCTGCATGACTTGCCTTCTGGTTGGACCACCACGTGTCCCAGCTCGCCGGCATGGCCCTGCGGGCCGGCAAAGAGTTCGGCATCGATAATCAGACCGCCGCCAATGCCCACCTCGCCGGAGACGAAGAGGAAATCGCGTTCGGCTGGTTCCATCAGCTGTTGCTGGGCCAGCGCCGAGGCGTTGGCCTCGTTAAAGAGGCGGAAGCGGGTCTTCGTTTCGCTCAGTAGTTTTCGGACGTCCAAGGTTTGAGCTTCCCAGCCAAGGTTTGGCGCCTGGAGCACAGTGTAGCTCTTCTCATCGACCAGACCTGGCACTGCGAGCCCACCGCCAAGGATCTTCAGATCCTGGGCCTCGGCCGCCTGCTGCATTTGGCTGCTTAGCTCACTCAGTGCATCGATGACTTGTTCAGCGTTAACCGCACGGTTCAAGCGCGGAACAATCTGGTGTGTCAGCAGTTTTCCAGATAAATCTACTAGCCCGGCGGAGATGTAGTCGACGTTGATTTCCATGCCGATCACACAGCGTGCGGGGTTTAATATCAGGCCCACCGAGGGCCGTCCACGTTCTCCGTCTCGGTGCACTCCGATTTCAATGATCAATCCGCTTTCCAGCAGGTCAGCGACCAGACTGGAGACTGAGGCCTTGGTGAGTTTACTGCGCGTTGCAATGTCCGCACGAGAGAGTCGATGCTCGCTGTGGGCACCGGCAATGACCGCTAAAACCCTTGCCAGGTTCGCCTTGCGCACATCCCCCACATTTCCGGGCGCATTCGAAGGTGCAGGCTGGGCTTCAGCCGTTGTTTTGCGCATGCCTGCTCCTTAGAAAATCTTGGCCGGCTTGTTGCCGTTTCCTATTGACTCTAACTCATCGCTAACCATATAGTTCAGGATATAAACTAAATGGTGAAAGCCACACTCTCTCGATCCAAGGATGTATCTAATGACTCTCCAACCAACCGCCGCCGACCGCTTCACTTTTGGTCTGTGGACCGTGGGATGGACCGGCGCCGATCCATTCGGTGTCGCCACCCGCAAGAACCTGGATCCAATCGAAGCCGTCCACCGGCTCGCCGAATTCGGCGCCTACGGCGTCACCTTCCACGACAATGACCTGATTCCTTTTGACGCCACCGCTTCCCAGCGCGAGCAAATCTTGACCGACTTCCGTGCAGCGCTAAAGGAAACCGGCCTGAAGGTCCCCATGGTGACCACCAACCTGTTCAGCCACCCGGTATTCAAGGACGGCGGATTCACCTCGAACGACCGCTCGATCCGCCGTTTCGCGCTGGCCAAGGTGTTGCACAACATTGATCTGGCTGCAGAGATGGGCGCCGAGACCTTCGTCATGTGGGGCGGCCGTGAAGGTTCCGAGTACGACGGTTCCAAGGACCTGGCTGCGGCACTGGATCGTATGCGCGAAGGCGTAGACACCACTGCTAGCTACATCAAGGAAAAGGGCTACAACATGCGTCTCGCGTTGGAGCCAAAGCCAAACGAACCACGCGGCGACATCTTCTTGCCAACCGTCGGTCACGGCCTGGCCTTCATCGAAAAGCTGGAACACGGCGACATCGTTGGGCTTAACCCTGAGACCGGCCACGAGCAGATGGCTGGCCTGAACTTCACCCACGGCATCGCTCAGGCACTCTGGGCAGGCAAACTGTTCCACATTGACCTCAACGGCCAGCGTGGCATCAAGTACGACCAGGACCTGGTCTTCGGTCACGGCGATCTGACCAGCGCATTCTTCACCGTTGACCTGCTGGAAAATGGCTTCCCAACCGGTGGCCCGAAGTACGACGGCCCGCGCCACTTCGACTACAAGCCATCACGCACCGACGGCTACGACGGCGTGTGGGACTCGGCGAAGGCCAATATGTCCATGTACCTGATGCTCAAGGAACGTACCCAGGCCTTCCGCGCAGACCCAGAAGTCCAGGAAGCTATGAAGCTCTCCGGCGTCTTCGAGTTGGGCGAGAGCACCCTGAACGCTGGCGAAACCGCGGCGCAGCTGATGAGCGACGCAGCAAGCTTCGCTGACTTCGACGCCAATGCGGCCGCGCAGCGTAACTTCGCGTTCATCCGCCTGAACCAGCTGGCTATCGAGCACCTGCTCAACGCCCGCTAAATCACTCACCCCACCCACCGCAGAAAGCAGCCGAAAATAATGACGCTCGTTGCCGGCATCGACTCGTCCACTCAATCATGCAAGGTGGTCATTCGCGACGCCGCAACGGGCGCTCTAATCCGCTCTGGACGCGCCTCACACCCCGAGGGCACCGAAATTGACCCGGAGTTCTGGTTCAGCGCACTGCAAGAAGCGATCGCTCAGGCCGGTGGCCTGGACGACGTGGAGGCGGTCTCGGTGGGTGGGCAACAGCATGGCATGGTGGTACTCGATGAGTCTGCCACCGTGATCCGTCCTGCGCTGCTGTGGAATGATACCCGCAGCGCGCAGGCGGCTATCAACATCATTAATGACGCGGGCCAGGGCGATGTGGAAGCGGGCGCCAAATACTGGGCGCAGCGCACCGGCACCGTTCCGGTCTCCTCCATCACGCTGACCAAGTTGCGCTGGCTGAAGGATCACGAACCAGAAAATGCGGCGAAGGTCGCCGCCGTCTGTCTGCCACATGATTGGCTGTCCTGGCGTCTGGCCGGTTACGGTCCGGGTAGCGGAGCCGAAGGTCTGGCCGCCCTGCGCACCGACCGTTCGGATGCCTCGGGCACCGGTTACTACCGTGCCACCGAAAACACTTATGACCAACAAGCGCTAGAGCAGCATCTGGGCCACGCCCCAATCCTGCCTAGCGTTGTGGGACCACTAGATTCCATCGGCCGCACCGAGACAGGCACCCTTATCGGCCCGGGCGCTGGCGATAACGCCGCCGCTGGACTGGGCGTCGGCGCCAAGCTAGGAGACGTAGTCATGTCGCTGGGCACCTCCGGTACGGTGTTCGCCGTGACCGATGCTCCGTCGGCAGATGCCTCCGGGCTGGTGGCCGGCTTCGCCGATGCCACCGGAAACTACCTACCTTTGATATGCACGCTCAATGCCACCCGCATCTTCGATGCCACCGCCAACCTATTGCGGGTGACTCTGGAAGAAGTCAACGACCTCGCCCTAGCCGCCAGCCCTGGGGCGGACGGGCTAACCTTGCTGCCGTACTTTGACGGCGAGCGCACCCCCAACCTGCCAGAGGCCACAGGTTCCTTGCACGGAATTACCCGCGCCAACTACACCGCGGCCAACTTGGCCCGCAGTGCCGTGGAGGCAGTGATCTGCTCACTGGCCGACGGCCTGCATGCTTTAGAAGCCCAGGGGGTGCGCGCACAGCGCATCATCCTGATCGGTGGTGGCGCGCAGTCCCGAGCCGTGCAGCAGATCGCTTCGCAGGTCCTAGGATTGCCCATCATGGTTCCGACCCCGGGCGAATATGTGGCAGATGGCGCTGCGCGCCAGGCCGCCGGTGTACTGGCCGGAGCATTCCCGAAGTGGACTCAGGACACCGTCCAGGTAGCGGCGTTAGAACCAACACCGCAGGTACTTGAACGCTACCGCGCACTGGTTTCCAGCCAGTGGCTGAATAAGTAAGGACTAACTGTGCAGTTACGTGAGAAGGAACTGAACTGGGCAGGGAATCTTGCATACGGGGCCAAGGAACTGCTCTACCCCACCAGCATCGAACAGTTGCGGGAGCACGTGCATGTAGCAAAATCTGTGAAGGTTTTGGGCTCGCGTCATTCTTTTAATGACATCGTCGATACCGGGGAGCTGATGATTTCTCTGGCCAAGATGCCAGCAGAGATCAAAATTGATCCGCAGGCAATGTCCGTGCGAGTCAGTGCCGGCATCACCTATGGCGCGCTGGCCGACGTGTTGCAGGAAGCAGGTTTCGCCCTGCATAATCTCGCCTCACTGCCACATATCTCGGTGGCCGGCGCGGTGTCTACCGGCACCCACGGTTCCGGAGAAACCCACGGTAACCTCGCGACCGCCGTCAGCGCAGTAGAACTGGTACTGGCCGATGGTTCGCTGATGACCGTGCAGCGTGGCGACGAAGATTTCAATGGCATGGTTGTCGGATTAGGTGCGCTGGGCGTATTGACCCACCTCACCTTGGATATCCTGCCAGCCTTCGAAGTGCAACAGACCGTCTTTGAGGATTTGTCATGGGACAAGGTCCTCAACGACTTCGATGCCGTCCAGGCTTCGGCCTATAGCGTCAGCCTGTTCACCGATTGGAGCGGGGACCATGTAGGACAGACCTGGCTCAAGCGACGCGTGGGTGATGCACTGGTTGACGATATTGATCAAGGCAAATTTGATGGCCTGCCGGCAATTGCTGCAGTGCACCCGCTGCCTGGAGCCGATGGGGCGATCTGCAGCATCCAGTTGGGTGAGACAGGGCCTTGGTCGGACCGACTAGCCCATTTCCGCATGGATTTTATGCCCAGTGCCGGTGATGAACTACAGAGCGAATATTTGGTTCCGCGCGAACACGCGGTGGCAGCCATACAAACAATTCGTAAGCTCTCACCGGTCATCACGCCCCTACTGCTGATCTCCGAGGTGCGTACCATTGCCGCCGATGAGCTCTGGCTCAGTGGAAACTACGACCGTGATGGCATCGCCCTGCACTTTACCTGGAAGCCGCAACAGAAAGCTGTCGAGGCGATCCTTCCGCAGATCGAAGAAGCCCTGGCGTCGTTTGCTGCTCGACCGCACTGGGGCAAGCTCTTTGCTGCCCAAGTTTCCGAGCTCGGCAGCCTGTATCCGAAGTTTAATAACTTCATTGCGCTGGCTGACCGGCTAGATCCTGCGGGCAAGTTCCGCAACGAATACCTGCGTCGTACGGTGTTCGGAACCTAAGCGCACGCTGGTCTTGCCCGGCTCTTGAAAGTGGTCATGTGGCGCTGGGCAGGCTCACCGGTTTTTGCTTTAGATCCATCCACGTTCTTCGGCGAGCAACACCGCTTGTTGGCGGGTAGCAACGTTCAACTTGGCCAGAATTGCGGAGATGTAATTGCGTACGGTTCCGGGGGCAAGGCTCAGCGAGCGAGCGATTTGGCTTGTGGATTCACCACGTCTCCCCGCGCGCAATACGTCCAGTTCCCGCTCGGTCAGCGGGCTTCGTTCATCACTGAGCGCATCGGCGGCAATCTCGGGGTCTACGTAGCGTGCCCCCGCCATGACACGGCGGATAACCTCGGCTATCTCGTTGGCGCTTCGCGACTTTGGCAAGAACCCACTAACCCCGGAAGCCAGAGCCCTGCGCAACACTCCGGGGCGGGCATGCCTGGTCACCACAACACAGCGTGTGGCGGTCAGCGTGGTGCGCAGCCGGTCGGCCACCTGAACACCGTCAAGTTCTGGCATCTCCAAATCAAGCAGACAGATATCTGGCTTTAGTTTCTCTGCCATGACAACAGCTTGCGCACCGTCGGCGCATTCGGCAACCACCTCGATGTCGTCCTCTAAAGACAACAGGGCCGCCACCGCCGAACGAATCATTACTTCGTCATCTGCGATTAAAACTCGGATCATTATTGTTCTTCCTTAGAGTTCAAAGCTGGCACCAGCACCACGATCGAGAACTCATGTTTTCCACGGTGTACCTGAACCGAACCATTAGCCTCGGCCACACGGCGGCCGATCCCTTGTAAACCGGACCCCTCAACGTTGCCTGCAGTCTCGGCGGCCCGATCATTAGTGATCTCGTAGCGCCACTGTTCTGCCTCACGTTGTAATGACAGGTGCGCGCGTTTCCCGGCGCCGTGACGCAGTACGTTAGTTGTTGTTTCGCGAATGATCGGTCCGAGAGTGGCAGCGGGCGCCAGGTTCGCCTCGGCAGACACCGTGGCGTTAACCGAGGTGCCGGCTGCGCGGAGTAGATCAACCGCATTATCAATCTCGTCGCGCAGCGGAACACCACGGAAGCGCATGGCCAGATCTCGGGTGCCCTGCTGGGCTTCGGCGACACTGGACCTGGCCAGCCGCAGCTGCTTCAGCGCCGCTTCCGGGTCACGCGCCAGCAGCCGTTCGGAGAGTTCGAGCTGTAACGCGATCACCTGAAGGTGATGTCCTTGTAAATCATGAACATCGGTGGCAACCCGCAGCCGCTCTTGGGTGGCTCCTAACCGCGATTCCGCTGCCCTGGCGCGGTCAAGCGTGGCTAGCACGTCCCACCACCATAGCGAGCTGGCGGTCATGGCAGGCAGCAAAATGGACAGGAATCCCAGTGTCCACCAGCTTTCTGCGCTCCCCCCGTCAGCGGAAGTCACCGCGCTCAGGTCGATGAACCACAGTCCACCTAGCAGCACCAGCGCCACGATCACTAGACGCAGGCGCACCCCGCGAGGCCAGTTGAGCAGCATCAGAGATTGCACGAGAGGCACCGCGCCAACCACCCAGAGCCCGCTGAGCAGGCCCGCCGTGAGCGCAAAGGCCACGGAAATAATCAGCGGAAGAAGCATGGCGCGCCACTGCGCAGCGGCTCCGGCCGTTTCATCTCGACGCCGGTACTGCACCATCAGCGGCACGGTGGCGGCGCACCACACCACTCCTCCGATAGCCATGATTACGACGGAGGATGGGCTCTTACCCAGGTTGGCTTGCGCCCCGATCCATAGGGATACGACCATGAGCTGAAATACCAGCAAGCCTGCCACCGTGTACCACCAGGTGACGGTGATTCCCGTTCTCAGCCTGCGCGAACCAATCGATCCGGGGCCGAAGTTCTCCGTCGAATCGGCAGGTAAAGGAGCACTCATTTCTTCAGTATACGGGGATGACATTTGTCATTACCTAAACATGCAAAGCTCCCTGTCACAAGTGACATTTAGGCACTTACCGTGACGCTGAAAACGCGATGAAATTGTATTACACACACATCCAACAACTCACGACAGGAACAATAATGAACCTCATCGAATCCTTCCAGGACCTCATCTCCCAAGTCCCAGAACTCGCACAGCCACTGATCGTCGCCCTCGCCGGCGCAGTTCCCTTCATCGAAGGCGAAGGTGCGGCAACCATCGGCATTCTTGGCGGAATTAACCCGGTGGCCGCCGCCATAGCCGCCATCATCGGCAACTTCATCTGTGTGGCGTTGCTTGTGCTACTGGGTTCCGGTGCCCGCACCGCACTGGTCAACCGCAAACGAGCCAAAGAACCTATCGCAGTAAATGGTGCCAACCGCACCGAAGACGCACAGCTCCGCGGAAGTATTGCGCCGGTAGCCGCGGACAGCGAACGCAAAGCCAACCGCCGCATGAAATTCCAGCGCGCATTCGAACGCTACGGCGTGCCAGGGGTGAGCTTGCTCGGCCCACTGCTACTACCCACGCACTTCACCGCCACCATGCTCGCTGCCGCCGGCATCAACAAGGCACGCATCCTCATCTGGCAGGCAGTCGCAATCGTCGGCTGGACCGCCGTGCTGTCCATCTTTGTGGCCAGCGTCGTCAACGTCGCAGCCTAGGAAAACCCGGCAAGGTCAGCGCGCATGGGTAGTCGGTGACACTACGTCTAGACTAGAAGGCATGGCATTAACTCAGCTGACCGTCGTGGATACCGCGGTCGATATCCTGCAACAGTTTGGGTTAGCTGACCTCTCCATGCGGCGTTTAGCCAAAGAACTCGAAGTTCAGGTTGGCGCGCTGTACTGGCATGTAAAGAACAAACAAGAGCTACTGGCTGCCGTTGCCGCAAAATTATTGAACACCGAGCAGCTACGTGTCATCCCAGAAAATTTTGCAACACCCGCCGACGCTGTTTTGCAGCTATGCCGCAAGTTGTACTTGGCTCTGCTTCCCATCCAGGACAGCCCAGAGGTGATCGAAGTAGCCAGCGCATTGCAAGTTGAGCAGCTCAACCCGGTTCTGCAGCTACGCGACTTGCTTCACTCTGCAGGTTTGTCCACAGAGGATGCCCGTTTTGGTCAGCAGCTACTGCTCAACCACATTTTAGGTTCGGTGGCCTACCGTCAAAACCTTGTGCAGTTGGACGTTGATGCACCACAAAGTGACGGTTTTGATTGGGGACTGCAGCGCGCAGTTTCTGGTCTTTTCTCACGCGACTAACCCCACTAGAAGAACCTAGCTCAGTCGCCCGCCGGAGACCTCTAGGTAGCACGAGGCACACAGAGACTCGTACCAGACGTCTTCCCCGTCGATAGCCACCTGGTCGCCGTCAAAAACAACCTGGTCCCCCACCCGGCGTGTGTTAAACATTGCCTTGCGTCCGCAACGGCAAATGGTTTTTAGCTCTTCCAAGGAGTGCGCAAGCTCCATTAGTCGCGCGGAGCCCGGGAAAGCATGGGTTCTAAAGTCCGTGCGGATTCCGTAGGCAAGGACCGGAACATTGTCCAGCACGGCAATGCGCAGCAGGTCATCAACCTGCTCTCGGGTCAAGAACTGCGCCTCGTCGACTAGCAGGCAAGCGACCGGGGGTGAATCAACGTGGGTGAGAAGGGCTTCGGGGTCCTCGCCGGAAGCTATCGCAGCGAACTGCTGACGCACATCGCCTTGTGGGCTAATCACGAAGTCAACCTCGCGTTCAAGCCCTAACCGGGAAACTATCGAGGCCTCCCCCTTGGTGTCGACGCCGGGCTTGGCCAACAAGATCCGCTGGCCGCGTTCCTCATAGTTGAAGGCAGCCTGCAATAAGCTCGTTGATTTGCCCGAGTTCATTGCCCCGTATCGGAAATACAGCTTGGCCACCATTGCTCCTCGAAGGTTGCTGTGCCTGCTATCTAGCAAGCCCTTTATGATCTTAGTGCCCGCAACAGAATTCTCCAGTGAACTGGCTCCGCGGGCCACGACTTGCCCAGGCTAGGCCGAAGGTTGCTTCTTGCCGGCAAAGACCAGCTTGTAGAGCACCGACATGACGATGACGAACGGCACTCCGAAGATCAACGTGTACTTGAATTCCGGTACGACGAACGAGGTCACCAGCAGTCCTGCCAGTAATACCGCACCAAATAGTGAGGCGGCCGGGTATCCGGGGAGTTTGTATTCCAAGACAACCTGCTCTCTGTGCACCTTGCGGCGGAAAGCCACATGGGTCACCAAGATCATGAACCAGGTAGCCAAGGCACCAAAGGTAGCCAGTGACATCATGATGCCAAATCCACCCTCTGGAACCATGGCGTAGACCAGTGCAGCCACGGCAATTCCGCCAGCAGACATCCACACCGCGTGGATCGGGGCACCGTTGCTGCTGGTTTTATGGGCTAGGCGTGGTGCATGACCGGAGTCAGCCAATGAGTGCAACATGCGAGTAGCGGCGTAGAGCTGCGCGTTCATCGCCGACAGTGCGGCAATGATCAGCACGAAGTTCAGCACCGAGTCGGCAAAAGGAATTCCAACCTGGGACATCACGGTGACAAACGGAGAACCACCGGAAATGAGTTCACTGGTGGGCGCCACCGCGAGGATCAACGCCATGGTGAATACGTAGAAGAGCAGTAGGCGCAGGAAGGAAACTTTGAAGGCCTTGCGCACCGCAATTTTTGGGTTGCGGGCCTCGGCCGCGGCAATCGAGATAGCTTCGATGCCCATGTAGGAGAAGATCGCCACGATCACCGCACTCCACATACCGGAGAGCCCATTGGCGAAGAAGCCGCCCTCGGCGGTGTAGTTCTGGAAGCCGAACTGGTCATTAGAATCATGGAAGACCAACCACAGAGCAATGATGATGAAAGCGACCACGGCGAAGACCTTGATCGCGGAGAACCAGTATTCGGTGGTGCCGAAGGTTTTCACGCTGGCGAAGTTCACCGCAAGCAACACTACGGAAAAGAGGATCACCCAGAGCAGTCCGGGAATTTCGGGGAACCAGTACTGCATGTATTCACCCACGGCGCTGACCTCGGTACCCACCGCGAAGATTAGCGCGGACCAGTAAAGGTATTTCGTCAGGTACCCGGCGAACCGTCCCAGGTAGCGTTCGGCATAGACTCCGAAGGATCCAGCCACCGGCTGCTTAACCGTCATTTCGGCGAGAGCACCCATGACCAGCAGCGCTACGACTCCACCAATCAAGTAGCTGACGATCACCGATGGGCCGGCCATGGAGATGGCCAATTTGCTGCCGGCAAACAGTCCCGTGCCGATCGCGCTACCCAGGGCGATCATCGACATCTGGGCCGGTGTTAATGACTTCTTTAGACCCGACCCGGAATCAGTGACGTGTACCGGTTGCTTGCCCAACGATGCTCCCTTAGACCTATGCGAACAGCGCGACATTGATGGATGCCACGCTGTTATTAAGGGTACGCTGGCGTAAAATCGCTGGATTCTCGGGTCGCTGACCCAAAGGTCAGTGAATTTTGCGCTATGTCACGGCATTTCGTACGGTAAACTCCTCGCGCTGCCATGCCCCAGTGTGCAGAACTTCACGCAGGATCTCTACCGCATCCCAGATATCGGTGCGACTCAGGTAGAGCGGCGTAACCCCAAAACGCAAAACTGCAGGCTCTCGATAGTCACCGATGACCCCTCGGGAAATGAGCGCAGCGATAATTTCATAGCCGTTGGGATGGCTGAAACTGACGTGGCTCCCGCGGCGAGCATGATCCCGTGGGGTGATCAGTTCCAGCCCGTACCCGGCACAGCGGGTTTCAACAAGTTCGATAAATAAGTCCGTCAGTTCTAGCGAGTTCGCCCGGACCTTGTCCATTTCCGCTTCAACACTGATATCTAGACCAACCTCAATCATGGCCATTGAGGTCACCGGCTGGGTGCCGCACATGAAGCGACGCACGTCATTGGCTGGCGTGTAACTCTCCGCCATTGCGAATGGCGCCTGGTGGGACCACCAGCCGGACAGTGGCTGCCAAAAACGTTCGTGATGGCGCGCGTTGACCCAAATGAATGCCGGCGATCCGGGGCCACCGTTGAGGTATTTATAGGTGCAACCTACCGCGTAGTCAGCGTTTGCGGCGTTCAGCGCAACGGGCACTGCACCGGCAGCATGTGCCAGATCCCAAATCGCCAACCCGCCGGCCTGGTGAACCGCCTCGGTAATAGCAGCCATATCCCACATGGCGCCGGTTCGATAGTTCACGTGCGACAGGGACACGAGCGCGGTGTCGTCTCCTAAGGCTGCAAGCAGCTCGGTTTCGCTATCAATCAGTTTCACTTCGTAGCTGACGCCAGTTTCAGCGCCGACAGAGTTGAGCAGGTCTGCCAGGCCCTCTGCGATGTAAATGTCTGTGGGGAAGTTGTCGCGTTCGGTGATCAGCACCCGGCGGTCTGGGCCATCAACCTGCTGAATGCGAAGTGCCGAGGCTAAAGCCTTAAAGAGGTTAAGGCTGGTGGTATCGGTAACCACGGTTTCACCCGGATTTGCGCCGAGTAGCTGGGCCAGCTTGTCGCCTAAACGCGTAGGAAGTTCAAACCAACCGGCATCGTTCCACGAGCGGATTAGGCCGTGGCCCCATTGCTGGGTGACGACTTGCGCGGCACGCTCTGCGGCTCCATGCGGTAACGCTCCGAGAGAGTTTCCATCCAGGTAGATGACGCCTTCGGGGAGTTGAAAGCGCTCACGGAACCGGATCAGCGGATCGTTGGCATCTAGCTGCGCTAGGGAAGCTCGGCTCAGTTCAGTTTGCACGGTTTCTCAGTTCTTCTAGGAATACTTCTTATCTCTTATCGTAGAATCAGTGACGAAATACTTCGATTGATTTCGAAGAATAGCCAAGAAATGAGAAATATTTTCGTGAAAAGTTCACTTTGGTCGGTCCAGGGCGAAGCCGTACCGCATCCTATTCGCGTCGATGAGATCGATTTGGCGATTCTTTCCGAACTTCGAACCGACGCCCGCATTGCCAATAATGTGCTCGCGGCCAAGATTGGTCTGGCGCCTTCGACCTGTTTGGGTCGAGTCAAGGCGTTGCACCGCGCCGGGGTCATCCGCGGATACACCGCGCTTATCGACGAAAAGCTTCTCGGTGTCACCGTCAATGCCATGATCTCTGTGGTGGTTGCTCCGGCGGCACGTGACCGGCTACTTGCCTCAGCACGGACCCTGCAAGAGCTAACGGAAGTCAAAGATGTTTTTGTGCTCGGCGGTACACCGGATCTCTTGGTGCGAGTTGCCGCCCGCAGCATTGATGACCTGCGCACCTTCGTGGCGACGCATCTTGGCGCCAACCGAGCTTTTTCTTCCACGCAGACGGCAATCATCTTTGAGCATTTAAGCTAAGCACCCACCGCGACAGGGACCGGTAGCACGCTAACGACCACCCGATCACCGGGTAAAAACTCTTCAGAAGCTTCGTGCTGTACTGCAATTTCGGATTTTGGGGCCGTGAGGCGCACCAGGGTGCGCCGAAGGGATCCAAGGAATCCTGAAGAAATCACCACACCGTCCAATGCTGGTCCGATATTTTCACCGGCACGGAGAATTCGCAAATGTTCGGGACGTACAAAGGCGGTGACCGCTTGCCCGACCTTTGCATTCCCCATCTTGGCAACCGGAATACTCTGCCCGTGGACCAGCACGTGCTGGTCATCTTCAATTAGACCCGGAAGTTTGTTTGAAATTCCCACAAAGTCAGCCACAAAGGCGGAGACGGGGTGGCGGTAAATCTCTTGAGGGGTGTCGAATTGCTCAATTCTTCCCTGATTCATCACCGCCACACGGTCCGAGATCGCGAGTGCTTCTTCCTGATCGTGAGTCACGAATACCGTGGTGATGCCCAGATCGGTGACGATTGCGCGAATTTGTTCACGAAGTCGCACCCGCACTTTAGCGTCCAACGCGGACAGCGGTTCGTCCAGCAATAGCGCGCGAGGTCGGGTAACCAGCGCACGAGCTAGAGCCACACGCTGTTGTTGACCTCCAGAAAGCTGCGCGGCAAAGCGATCGTCAAAACCGCTCAGCCCCACAAGTTCCAGGGATTCTGCCACTCGCTGTCGGCGAACGGACGCCGAAATCTTGCGCATCCGTAAACCAAACTCCACATTCTTCTGTACTGTCATGTGCGGAAATAGAGAGTAGGCCTGAAAAACCATCCCAATATCGCGTTTGTTGACCGGAATTCCCGAAACGTCCTGCCCATCAATGAGTACACTGCCCGAAGTGACGTCTTCAAGGCCAGCCAAACAGCGCAACGCAGTGGTTTTCCCACAACCCGAAGGCCCTAGGAGACAAACTAGTTCACCGGGTTTCAAGCTCAGGTCCACCGAGTGTAGAACCGTTGCCTGCCCGTAATCCTTGCGAACTTGCAACAGCGCAATACCACTGGGAGCTGCCGGCGTGGGAGTTGGACTCGGAACAGCGAAACTATGCGACATAAGATTTTTCCTTGGCTGAAGGCGTGCGTACTTTACTGTTCCGGATTCTGGAGCCGGCTCCAGAAACTGTAGCGAGCAAAACGAACATGATGATCAATGACAACAGTGAAACGAGCACGGCGATGAACGGGTTCGTTTGAGAGATCTGGAGCAACCCCGTTTGAAAGGTCATCCGGCTAAGCAACGAAGACACCGTAAATTCGCCCATCACGATCGCAATCGTCAATAGTGAGGCCGAAAGTAGACCACGGCGTAGCCCCGGAATAAGTACTCTGGTGAACACCGCAAACCAAGTTGCTCCTAAAGACCTCGCAGCCTCGCTTAGTACCCGTGCGTCCATTCCCTGCAGATCTGCCATGATCGCCCGATAGGTGAAGGGCAACACCAAAACACCATAGGCAAGAAACAGCGTCCATTCCCCAGAACCTAAACTTTTGCCTAACAGCCGATAAATCGGCGCAAAGCCCACAACTAATGCAATCGCCGGAATGGCGATGGGTAGCACCGTGAGCAGATCAAGGATTCGTTCAAACTTTGGGAAGCGAAGATGAACCCAGATAATAGTTGGGGCAAAAACTCCAAGCACTAACACCAACGTGAGCCCACTGAGCACCGCTGAATTGCTCAGCCCGTTGGCTAGCACACGATACTGACGGCTATCGCCGATTTCTCCCAACGCAAGCCAGTGCTCAAAGCTATAGCCTCCACCCGGTGAGCGCAGCGTAAATTCGGTCATGGCAAACAGCGGAATCAAAAAGATCAGGGTGACGCCCCAGAGAATCACGCGACGCAGCCATTTCTGCGGTGGAGTTGCTACACGACTCATTGTTGCCACCTTGCCGCTCGTTTCATCAACGCGCTGTAAAGCACCATCGCAACCGCCATGACGACGATCATGCCCAAAGCCAGCACACCGGCAGAATTTGCGTTCGAGGCGCCGGTTTCACCAATCAAGGCTGCCCTGATCTGCAATGGCACAATTTGTGCACCCTGGCTGATCAGCGCTGCAGCTGTGGCATACGAGGAGAAAGAATTCGCAAACAAGAGCAACAGGGCACCCAAGAACGAGGGCGCAAGCACCGGGAAGCCGATGTGCCGCCAGTATTGGAATTTATTGGCACCCAAGGTGGCGCTCGCCTCCACCCATTGCGGACGAAGCCGTTCAATAGCTGGAAAGAAGGTAATGACCATCAAAGGAATCTGGAAGTACAGGTACGGACCAATCAGGCCCGGCAGCTGATATAACCAGACACCGTTGGCATAAATATCAAAGTTCAATGTTTCCTGCATCCACAGGCGAAGAATGCTTTGCGCACCCATGGTCGCAATGAATGCGAATGCAAGCATCACACCGCCAAACTGGGCCAGTACCGAGGAAGCGGCGTCCACCATCCGGCGTACCGCACTGTCCTGATTCACCCCGGTTAGCGCCCAGCACACCAGTGCCCCGGCCACTGCGCCAACCACAGCGGTTAGTGCGCTGAGCCCGGCCGAGGCCCCGAAGGTGTCCCAGACGGCAGGGTTTGAATACACCGAGAAGTTGGCGAGCGTAAATTTTCCTTGCCCGTCTCTAAACCCGCTACCCACCGCCAAGACCGTGGGTAACCCGAGGAACGCGAGGATGTAGACGCTGAACGGGGCCAGCCCCAGCCATGCGAATTTTCGTTTCAGTGAGAACCATTGCTCCTTGGATCCATGAATTTTTCTGTTTGGCAACGACTACTTTGTCAGCGCCGACCAGCGCTCGGTCAGCAATTTATTTGCAGCGTCGGTGTCATCCACGGTTGGGGTGATCCAATCAGCGGAAGTTGTGCCGAAGGTTGCACCATCAAGCAGAGCCTGGTCAACGGCGCCCGATTCCTTCAGCGCATCCACACGCACAGGAACCGAATTGCCCTCGAGGAACAACTGCTGGGCTTCGTCCGAGAAAATCCATTCCTGCCACAGTCGCGCAGCGGCTGGATGCGGGGCATCATTGCTGATCGCCTCGTTGTAAAAGGAGACGTAAGCAGCTCCGGGGATGATAGTGGTCTTAAAATCAGACTTCCCTGAGGCAGCTGCGATGTTGTTGAAGGACCAGTCGAAGACAACCGGGGTTTCACCCGACGCGATGGTGGCCGGGGTTGGGTCAACGGTGAGGAAGTTTCCTGCATCCTTCAACTTCTGCATCCAGTCAATACCCGCTCCAAAGTCTGCAACGCTTCCACCTGAGAGTGCCGAGATATTACCCACGGCAGCGAATGCCGCGCCAGCTTGGGTAGGGTCACCGTTCAGGGCCACGGCCCCGCGGTACATTTCGCCAAGCAGGTCATCAAGCTTCTTTGGCTCTTCGATGCGTGAGGAGTCATAGCCAACGGACATAATGCCCGTGTAGTTATTCACCCAAAGCCCTTCGGTGTCTTTATTGCCTTCAGGAATCGAGTCCCAGGTTTTGACCTTGTATGGGGCAAACTTATCGGTATTCGCCAAAGCCACAGCGGCACCCAGATCAAAAACGTCCGGGGCGGTGTCTTGACCGGCCTGGTTTTCGGCTGCCTGAATTTCCTCGGCAGAAGAAGCATTCGGGTTGGCCGAGTTGACGGTGATGTCGTATTTGTCTTCAAATCCGGTGATGATTGCCCCGTAGTTCGCCCAATCTTCAGGTAGAGCGATGACGTTGAGCTCTCCTTCTTCTTGAGCTGCGGAAACAAGGGCATCGAGCCCACCAAAGTCGGCGGCACTGGTCGCGGTGCTCGCATCAACGCCGTTGCCCGCTACAGCGGTTGCCGGTGGTTCAGCAGAGCAGGCGGCGAGCGTTGCAGATAAAGAAAGCACTACCGACGCTGAAAGCAATGAACGAAACTTCATAAGAATGGATCTCCTCAAGAGACGCACTTGTTTTAGGTGCGCGATTACTAGCAAAAGTTGGACAGATTTGCCCGGAAACCTTGATACAAGTTGACCGTAGCCATCGAACCTTGCTATTCAGAGTGCCCATGTTGAACTACCTGCTACGAGAAGGTAACGAGGAGAAAAACAATCCGAATGGATGAACCTTCAAGTTCAGCGAGGCGAGTCGCTAATGCCGAACTTGCAACGCGCGCCGGTTCTCATCTTCGTCTCATTTGCCTCGGACACAATGGTGGTATGGGTTTGGAAACGTTGCGTCGTATCGCACTTCTGGTCATTGTGATCGTGGTGGTGCTCTTGGGAATTCTCGGCATCCGGCAGGTCGTCGCGGATCCTTCGGATAAAGACTTAGGAAACGGCTTCATCATCCAGGACACGCACCCCTCTCCTTCGGGCGGTGAGCCAGGTATCCCCTCACCATCACCCACCCCCTCGACAACCCGGTCGGACAAACCCTCAAAAACTTCGATACCAACTCAAAGCCCGAAAACTAGTGCGCCTCCGGTGAAAAAATCGCCTACGGCCAAGCCGAGCAAGGCCCCTACGGTCAAACCAAAACCGAGCAAAAAACCAGTCGTCCCACTGCCACCATCGGCAAACAGCTACGATGACGATGACGATGACGATGACGATGATGACCTAGAGGGCGATGATGACGACTAAACGCTCATGGTCCATCCGTGCGCGGGTGCTCACCGGAATGCTGCTGGTTGTGGGACTGGCGTTGCTCTGCGCGGGGGCCGCCAGTTTCGCGGTTCAACGTCATGAATTGAACGAGCGAATCGATGACTCGTTATCACGCACCGTGCAGGAATTTGGGGTGCTCACCGAAACCGGGGTGGATCCTCGAACGCTGAAACGCTTTGAAAAAGCCGAAGATCTGCTCTACACCGCCATGCAACGCACGTTGCCATCCCGGCATCAAGGCATGCTGGGACTAGCCGATGGTGACGTCCGCTGGACCGCACCCGAAGTAGTGGAATTACGGCTCGAAGATGACCCTGAATTTCTCCAGTGGGCGCAACAGAGCAAAACAGATAGCCATATCCACCTAGGCACCGTCACCACCGAAATCACTACCTATCGGGCGGTGGTAGTTCCCGTGCAGCTTCCGGAAGACCCCAAATCGAGCGCCTTCGTCCTCGCCTATGATTATCACGCCGAGGCACGCGCCAATGACCGTAATATCTCGATATTTACGGCCGTAGGGTTCCTCGTCATGGCGCTGGCGGCGGGCGCCTCTTGGTTGGTCGTCAACCGGACACTGGAACCGATCCGACGACTGCAAACCACCGCACACCAGATCTCGGAAAGTGACCTGTCTCGGCGTATTGAAGTCACCGGAAACGATGAATTCGCCGAGTTGACGGTGACCATCAATGAGATGCTCGACCGTTTAGAAGACTCGCTCAAGTCACAACGACAGCTACTGGACGATGTTGGACATGAGCTACGTACACCGGTAACCATCGTCAGTGGACATCTTGAACTAATGGATGAAAATGATCCAGAAGACGTCACGCAGAGCAAAGACATTGCCTTGGACGAGATGAGTCGCATGTCCCTACTCATTAACGACTTAGTAATGCTCGCTAAATCAAACCGGGCTGACTTCATCCAGCCAGCACCCACGGAAGTGGGCGCTCTACTAGATGAGATTTTGGACAAAGCCCGTGGCTTAGGTGACCGGCACTGGCGCATAGATTACCGCTGCGAATCTACCGTCACCCTCGACCAAACGCGCATTACCCAGGCGATGTTACAGCTCTGCGCTAACGCCGTGAAGTTTTCTTCCACTGGCACTCGCATCGGTTTGGGCAACGAAGTTCTGAGAGACGGACACGGCGAGACGTTGTTGCGTTGGTGGGTCTCAGATAACGGCGTGGGAATCCAACCCGAAGATATCGAACGTATCTTTGAGCGCTTTGGGCGTGGAAAGAACTCGGTGCGCTCGGACGGTTCCGGTCTGGGGTTAAACATTGTTTCGGCCATAGCCACGACCCATGGCGGTAGCGTCTGGGTAGATGCTGAGCCTGGGAAGGGCTCCACTTTTTATATCGATATCCCACTGACAAAACGAGGTACCGAAGTATGAGTCGTATCCTGATCATTGAAGATGAGCCACGTATTAGTTCATTTGTTGCCAAGGGCCTGCGCGCAGCGGGACTGACTTCTGCTGTGGCCGGTACCGGCCGTGACGGATTTGATTTGGCCCTCGAAGGCGACTTTGAGCTGATCATCTTGGATCTTGGGCTACCTGATGAAGACGGTTTCTCGGTGCTCCGACGAATGCGTGCGGCACATATTGATTCCCCAGTCATTATTTTGACCGCGCGAGGCAGCGTGGAAGACACCGTCACCGGACTGCAAAATGGCGCCGATGACTATATGAGCAAGCCTTTCCATTTTGACGAATTACTAGCCCGCGTGAGGTTACGTCTGCGCACAGAAGATAATGCGAGCGAAACGTCGGTGCTCAGTCACGAGGATCTCGAAATGGATTTGTTGCGACGCCGGGTACTCGTGGCAGGAAAGGAAATTGAACTCTCAGCCCGCGAATTTGCGCTGGCCGAAGCCTTCCTGCGCAACCCAGGCCAGGTGCTCAGCCGCGAACAACTGCTCTCCAGAGTGTGGGGTTACGACTTTGATCCTGGCTCAAATGTGGTGGACGTGTATGTGCGCTACCTACGAAACAAACTTGGCGGGGAACGCTTCGAAACCGTTCGAGGTGTGGGCTACCGCCTAGCTAGCGCGCGTTAAACAAGCATTTCCCCGAGATATTCTCGGGGAAATGCTTGCCTAGGAGATCTAACTACGGACCATCGACCAGGGGCGCGTCGGGTGTGACACCGGGCCATGGCGCGTTCCGAAGCGTTGGGCCAAGAGTCGACTCCAGCGGTTGGCTGGGAGCTGAGGATGTAGCAATGCTATCCCGATACAGTACTTGGACATGCTGACCTCACGAATACCTAGTTCAGCAAGCGCCCGGTCGGAGACCCCACGGCCGTCTGCGGATTTGGTTTCCACCACTATCAGGTCCGGTCCTGCGATCTGTTTTTCATCGTTTGCGTAGTTCAATTCCACGTCGCAGGTGACTCGTTCACCGTCAATGGGATTCACGAATGTCGCTCGGGTGTAGGTGCTATCAAGGACCGCTGACAACGGTGGCGCTTCTTCGCCATATTCGCTGGCCAATACCTGGTCTAGGAATTCACGATTCTCTTCGCTGAGTTCACCGGCTTGCTCTGGCGCTTGTTCCACACGGTGTTTCACCGTTGCTCCACGGAGTCCTTTAGTTTTTATTTCAAACATCGACAGTCCGGTATCCGCGTATGTGCGGGAGCGGACCTTATAGCGTCGGCGACGCCCTTGGCGGTGGGCACGATACTGTTCAAAATCCTCGGTATCGAAGTACACAGACTCATAACGAAAGGTTCGTAGTCCGTCGATTTCCATGATTTTAAACTGATCCCCCAGCCGTTCAGACAATGCGGTGAACTCTTCTGGCGTCAGCAAAAATTTACGGTCCACACGAGTTTGCAATGCGGCTTCCGAGATCACCTCGGCTAGTCCGATTGGTGCTCGATCTACAACAGCATCTTCTAAAACCTCACGGGATAGCGAAGCCATCGCTTGCGCGGTCATTTCGACCACGACTCCTGTTTAGCCTCAGTTGCCGAAGTTGGCGAGGCTTTTGCTAGCTCATAGGTACCACCGGACTCCACCGGCTGCTGCTGTGGTTTCATGTGCTTATTGGTCCGGAAGCGGACATCCACAATAGTCAGGTCACGGACCATGTCCAGTTCAACAACCACGGTGCGCAGTACCTTCGCGTTGAGCAGATCTTCTAGCGCAGCCACCAGATCTGGCTTTTGCGCATAAGCTTTCTCTAAAGTCACCGTCTGGCGTTCGGTGCGCGGTGCAAAACTTGGGTGGTCTGCCACATACATTACGAGCACCAAGGCGGCGGTAGCCGACGGCGCCAACCAGGCCGGGTCCGGATGCAGTCCATTAACCAGACCAATGGCAAGAGAGATGAAGTAGTAAGCGACTTCTTCTTGCGTCAGAGTATCGGAACGTAGTCGAATAATCGACAAAATACCGAAGAGACCCAGCCCAAGCCCCATCCCCGCTCCACTGCCTGAAAGCAACATGGTGACCGCAAAAATACCCATGCTCAGCGCAACGTAAGCCAATACCAAATCACGCCTGAAATGCCTGCGAAAATACACGAAGTAAACCAAGATGGTGATGCCGACGATGTTTGAACCTAGAGCCAGCCAGAACGAAAGCACGGTGGACTCCCTTCATTGTGATGAGGTGATGATTTGTTCTCTCAAATGAACTCTAGGTAAACAATATGAAACTAAAAGTAGAACCTCATGAGAACGCCCTCATATTTCAATCATCGGCGCTAAACGGTCCGAACACTGATGTTAATGGTTCAAAGCTCAGCGAGACACAGGTTGGTCAGATGTTTATGCTCGACCCCAAGTGGGCCCTGAACGCCGAAAAGTCATGAGGATTGGAGAGTCTTCCACGCACAGCTCTATGGGTCGCGTGCTTTTGGACAAAAAATGCGGACGAAAACTTGTAAGTTTTCGTCCGCATCTTTTGTCAGTTGTTACTCGGCTTCGATAGCTGCCTTTGCGCTGGAATCCGAATCGTTGAGGAACTTCTCAATGCGATCCACTTCTTCGCTTTCACCAATCGCTGCAGCCGCACGGCCCAGCGCGTAGAGCGAACGCAGAAAGCCGCGGTTTGGCTCATGGCGCCAAGGCACTGGGCCCTGTCCGCGCCATCCAGCCTTTCGCAGCGAATCCAGGCCACGGTGATAACCCACGCGAGCGAACGCGTAAGAATCCACGGTGCGACCCTCGGCATGAGCCTCGTTGGCGAGCAGAGCCCAGACCAGCGATGACGATGGGAACTTAGCCGCCAAGTCGATAGCTTCGTCTCCGGCGTCCAGACGCGCAAGCACGTCGGTTTCCTCCGGCAATAGTGTTTCTGGAATCCCCAGTAGGTTCTCTCCGACCATGTTTACTTCAGCGACTTTCCGGCGGAGCCTAGCTGACGCGATGCTTCGACGATGCGAGCAGCCATGGACTCTTCAGCCTTGGCGCCCCAAACGCGAGGGTCATAGGTCTTCTTGTTGCCGACTTCGCCGTCAACCTTCAGCACGCCGTCGTAGTTAGCGAACATGTGGCCGGCAACTGGGCGGGTGAACGCGTACTGGGTGTCGGTATCAATGTTCATCTTGATCACGCCGTAGGAAACAGCATCTGCGATTTCCTGCTGGGAGGAGCCCGAACCACCGTGGAAGACTAGGTCAAAGGGGTTAGCCTTGCCCAGCTTCGTACCGATCTGAGCCTGAATGTCCTTCAGGATCTCTGGACGGAGCTTCACGCCGCCTGGCTTATACACGCCGTGCACGTTACCGAAGGTCAAGGCCGTGATGTAACGACCCTTTTCGCCGGTGCCCAAGGCTTCGATGGTCGCCATGGCGTCTTCAACGGTGGTGTACAGCTTTTCGTTGATTTCGTTCTCTACGCCATCTTCTTCGCCACCTACGGTGCCGATTTCAACTTCGAGGATCTGCTTGGCAGCAGCGGTGCGTGGTAGCAATTCTGCTGCGATACGTAGGTTTTCTTCTAGAGTCTCTGCCGAGCCGTCCCACATGTGGGAGTTGAAGAAAGGATCTCGGCCAGCGGCGACCTCTGCTTCAGACGCAGCAAGCAGTGGCAGGACAAAGCTGTCCAGCTTGTCCGCTGGGCAGTGGTCGGTGTGTAGCGCAATATTCACGCCGTAGCTCTTAGCTACCTGACGTGCAAAGGCGGCAAAGCCGAGCGAGCCGGTGACCATGTCCTTGACGGAGGCACCGGACCAGTAGGCTGCGCCACCGGTGGAAACCTGGATGATGCCATCTGACTCAGCTTCTGCGAAGCCGCGGATTGCGGCATTCAGGGTCTGCGAGCTGGTGACGTTGACCGCCGGGAAGGCGTAACCGCCAGCCTTGGCGGCATCGATCATTGCATTGTACTTATCGGGGGTTGCGATAGGCATGCTTCACTCCTTGTGATTAGCGAGGGTGGACGCGTCGCCGTTGACGGCGTTTCTCACCCCATCCTATCGGCAGCAGGCCCTGACGTGGCATAGATCTCTGAACGTGACACGAGTTGCCACCGATTTAACGAACAAACCGCGGATGTTACCCGGACCAGAAGCCGGCTAACACCCGCGGTATACGTTCACTTGCTACTTACTTTCAGACTCCGAGGTCTGAACATTGTTGCTTGCAGATCCAGACTGCTTTGGAGCCACAGGGCTCTGAGACCCACCGGAATTCGAGTCTGAAGGCGGCTGCGGAGTATTGGACTCAGGCTTCTCCGGCTGAGGTGCCGAAGGTTTTGGCTTTGGCGAAGTTGGAGGTGCTTCCGTCTCCGGTACCGAAGGCTTCGGCGACGGTGTGTCCTTACCGTCCGTTGGAGACTCCGAGCCTTCCGGCGGCGAAGGATCCTTAGTGCCATCGGTCGGTGACGGAGTTTTTGTGTCCGTCGGCGATGGCGACTTGGTATCGGTCGGTGAAGGAGTGTTCGAATCGCTCGGTGACGGAGATTTGGACTCAGTAGGCGACGGCGAGTTTGAATCACTCGGGCTTGGCTTAGGTTTTGGTTTAGGTTTCGGCACCACTGGGGTGTCGTTCTCCGGTACCACCACGTCAGGGTTCGCGCCCTGGTCACGGTTTGGAGCCTGAGACTGTGGACCGTTTGATCCGTTGCCCTTAGGCGCACTGTTCGAGTTGACCGTCAGACGGGTCGAATCGATCATTGCGTTTGGCTGTCCAGAAATATTTGGAAGGTAGTTACGTGGATCGTGCCAACGGCCATCAACAATGACCTCGAAGTGCACGTGGCAGCCGGTCGAGTTCCCGGTAGTACCGGCGAGCGCGATCAGTTCACCCTGCTTGACCTCTTGGCCAATCTTGGCGACTAGCTTTGAGTTGTGACTGTAGCCGGTCTGCACGTTGTTTCCGTGATCAATGGTCACGCGCATACCCGAGTGCCCGTGCCAACCGGAGACAATAACCCGTCCGGCTTCACTGGCGTAAACAGGGGAACCGCAAGAAATTGGGTAGTCCTGACCGATGTGGATCTGATTTCCAGCACCGGTAGGGTTGCTGCGCCAGCCGTAAGGGCTGGAGATACGGCGGGTTGGGACCGGATGCATGAGTTGCAAGCCACCGGGTAGCTGACCAATGGCGCCTACGGCTCCGGCCAACAATGCCGTCTCAGTTTCGGATTCTGCTTCTTCGGAAGATTCCGCCGCTCCCTCAACCATGCCTAGCGGGCGACCATCAATGGCAAGCGCATGTCCCGATCCGCCGAAAGCGTTCAAAGGTGCATCTTGACTGACATAAACCGAATTGCTGAAATTTGCCTGTTCGGCGTTTGCTTCGATTGCAATGGGCATATTGCCCTGACGGTTATCTGCTGTCTGCGCAACGATAGGAATTGCGAGCGCTCCGGTGAGTCCTATAGCGGCCACCACAGAGGTAGCCCATACGACCAGACGTTTCCTTTTTCGGGGTAATCCGATAAGTAGTAGGTCGTGGTTTACCTGATGTCGCCGTTTCACTACAAGCCGCTCCCAGATCACGAATGCATAACCAAGGCCTAGCCTAAGCTGAATTCGGCAACTAATCCAGATGCTCGAGTAAACTTCTGCTTAAAAATCAGATGTTTAGACTTTTGTTAACTTATACGTTGCCCAAAGACGTGCCGGCGAACCCACGCGTGCATAGCTATCCCAGCTGCTGAGGCAGCATTTATCGAACGAGTTGAACCGAACTGCTCTATTGAAAGTGTGTCTTTTGCTGCCGCGTGCACCTCGGGGCTAAGCCCTGGACCTTCTTGACCGAAGACCAGAACGCAGTTTCGCGGCAGATCATAGGTTTCTAGCGGGACAGAGTCGGGGAAGATGTCAATCCCGATAATTGTCAGCCCTTCTCCCTCGGCCCAGGTTACAAATTCATCCACGGTGGCATGGTGGCGTACGTGTTGGTAACGATCGGTGACCATCGCTCCGCGGCGGTTCCAGCGTCGACGGCCAATAATATGTACTTCCTTGGCGAGGAACGCATTAGCCGAGCGCACCACGGTGCCAATGTTCATATCGTGTTGCCAGTTTTCGATAGCGATATGAAAATCGTGGCGGCGTTCGTCAAGATCTGCAATGATCGCGTCCATTGACCAGTACCGGTACTTGTCGGCAACGTTGCGCTTATCGCCCTCCGCCAATAGCTCGGGGTCGTAGTGCGTTTCGGTGGGTAGCTCTCCTTCCCAGGGGCCGACACCAATGATGTGTGCAGCTGCTGGGTCTACCATGGGTTCAACAGATTCTTCGTTCACCCTTTAAGGGTAGTTGTTCTGCGAGGTGTCCACGTTCACGGCGTTCTTGTTGTTTGCTGTGTAGGCTTTAAACATCAGGGAAGTTGATCGATGACGATACGTCCCACCATCACTGCCCAAGGAGGAATAACACCTCGTGACGACCGTAACTCGTGCCGCACGCACTATTCACGACATCAAAACCTGGCTGACCGACATGGACGGCGTATTAGTCCACGAAAATCAGGCCATCAAGGGTGCCGCCGAGCTCATGAAGTACTGGCGCGATAATGACTTGCGCTTCTTGGTGCTGACAAACAACTCCATCTACACCCCACGTGACCTGCGTGCTCGCCTACTGGCCTCCGGACTAGACGTTCCGGAGCAGAACATCTGGACCTCGGCATTAGCAACGGCAGAATTCCTTGCTCGCCAGCGTCCCGGTGGACGCGCGTTCGTTATCGGTGAAGCCGGACTGACCACCGCCTTGCACGACGCCGGGTTCATCATGACGGACCAGAAGCCGGACTACGTGGTTCTTGGTGAAACTCGCACCTACTCCTTCGAGGCCATCACCAAAGCAATTCGGTTAATCGAAGGTGGAGCGCGCTTTATCGCCACCAACCCGGATGCGACTGGCCCCTCGGCTGAGGGCCTCTTACCAGCAACAGGTGCCGTGGCCGCACTAATCACCCGCGCAACCAACCGCGAGCCATATGTGGTGGGCAAGCCAAACCCTATGATGTTCCGTTCGGCGTTGAACCGAATCGACGCACATTCGGAAACCACTGCGATGATCGGTGACCGTATGGATACCGACATTATCGCGGGCATGGAAGCAGGCCTGTTGACCGCACTGGTTCACACCGGCATTACCTCGGCCAGTGACGTTGATACCTTCCCATTCCGTCCAGACCTCCAGTTCTCATCGGTGGCGAACATTCACGCTGAACTGGTTGCCGACGGAGGCAATGGCTCAACGAAGGACGCGAAGCCTTCCAAGGACTAAGCACAAAATCTAAGCCGTATTAGAAACTGAGAATTTGGCCCTCTGTATCGAGATACCCCGATACAGAGGGTCGTCTTCTCCAGTTGACCTTGCAGAATTCGAGTCTGCGCCCTGATACAGGCCTGTCGCCGCTTCAAGGGGTGCGCCGTTTTAGTTATCTCTGCCTCGATGAAGAGCAGCAATAATCACGTCATCGATATTTTCTAACGGAATCAGACGCTCGGCCGGTGACCGTCAAATCACTTCTTATGAAGTTCAAAATCTAAGACTCCACCAGTACGACCGCGCACGGAGCTCGGCTACGGGCTACGCCGATATATACGGTCAAGATTTACTGACATTTTCTTTATACCGGCGAAAAGTTGAATTCATTTGAGACGAATTGAGCTGTCGGCAATACTCTCTTTCACCTCTGATATGGTTCCAACTTTCAAGAGAAGTCGCTACCAAATCAGACTTTGTAGTCAAAACCGTCGAACGCACCTGCGCTTCAAACGGTGCAACAGCGGGCTCAAAACATCACGCTACCTGTTATTGATCACGTTTTTCGCATCGTTCCAGACATGTTCAAGCGGGTTTTGGTCCGATGCGTACGCCACAAAACTGATCAAATAAATATCTTGCAAGGTTGGTTCTTGCGCCATCTCTGCACGAATCAGCTTGTATCTATGTCATGAAATGTAGTCCCAGACAATCTCGATCATCTTTCCCTGACTCATGCCCACCTAAGCCTGTACCGCATCCAAAATGGTGGTGCAGTTTCCTCGAACATCTCGCTGACATGCATTCCCAAGTGTCCCGGTTTAGAAAGCCGATAAATACTAGCAAGGCCACGTTCCACCCAACGCAGAGACACTGGGTGGGACGTGGCCTTCACATATGAATGGACACAGCGGAAGTACTCTTATTTAACCCTGACCGGGGTATCCATTACTCGACCTTCGGGGACCTCGCGCAATGGCCCAGTAATTCGGAATTCTGCTGCCAACGGCAGGTCCTCACTGCTGGAACCGACGCGCACGCCGAACACTCCTGGTTCCACCACACGCTGCCCGGATACTCCGGTAAAGGATGTACGTTCCGCGTGTAGTTCAAATTCCACCCGCTTCGATTCCCCGGCAGCCACTCGGACCTTGGCGAAGCCTGCGAGCCAGAGCCGTGGGCGAACTACTTGTGACACCTTGTCATCAAGATAAAGTTGCACTACTTCGGCACCATCGCGATCACCAATGTTGGAGACTGTTGCGCTGATGAGTACTGCGGCATCCGAGGAAATTTCGGTGGTTGATAATTCCAGATCTTTGAGCTCAAAGTTCGTATATGAACTTCCATGTCCAAACGGGTAGAGCGGCCGCGGATCAAGGTTCGATACGCCGTCGTTATTCCAGCCGAGCTGTCCGGTGAGATATGTTCCGGGCTGGCCACCGAGGTGGTCCGGTATCTGCACAGGCAGCTTCCCCGACGGGTTAACCGCGCCGCTGAGTACAGATGCGAGAGCCGGGCCGCCTTCAACACCAGGCATAAATGCCTGCACGACGGCCTTAACCCGAGACTCGAACTGCCCTAAGGAATAGGGACGGCCAGTGACCAGCACCAGTACCGTCGGTGTTCCGGTGGCAAGTACCGCTTCGACTAGCTCGACTTGTTTGCCGGGCAGAGCTAGATCCACCACGTCGCAACCTTCGCCGGAAGTTCCCCGGCCAAAGAGTCCAGCCAGATCTCCCACCGTCACTACCGCAATGTCTGCAGCGCGGGCTGCTTCTACCGCAGCGTCGATGCCGCTAACATCTGGATGCGTAAAATCGACGCCACGCTCATAGTTGAAGCGACTATCGCTGAGAGCCGGTTCGTCGCGGAGCGCTTCGAGGATAGATTGCATCGCAATTCCATGATCATCATCTGCGGCATACCGTGAGTGCACATGATTCGTAAAGGAGTAACAGCCTAGATGAGTTCGCGGTTGGCTGGCCGATGGCCCAATGACGGCTACCGATGCGTGGTTTTTCAAGGGAAGAACTCCCTCGTTTTTCAGCAGCACGATGGACTCTTCGGCCATTTTTCGTGCGTGGGCTCGATTCTCTGATGAGTCCAAGTCAACGTCGGACCCAGCCCACTGTGCTTCGGGGGACCACTCGGAGTCCAACAGTCCCAGCTGAGCTTTCTGCGTGAGTACTCGACGTACGGCTTCATCGAGGATGCTGGGCTCTAGTTTTCCTTCGGCAACTGCGCGGCCCAGATTACGGAAGGCGTTGGTTTCGGGAAGTTCCACATCCATCCCGGCAGATAGCGAAATGATTCCGGCATCATTCAAGGTTTCGGCAACCTGATGCATTCCCTGCAAGAAGCTGATCGACCAGTAATCGGAAACTACAGTACCTTCAAAACCCCACCGTTCGCGCAGGATCTGCGTCAATAAGCGATGACTCGCTGCCGGCGCTTCGCCATCAAGATCCGAGTAGGAGTTCATTACCGAATGAACTTTTCCTTCTCGGATGGCTCGTTCGAAGGGTGGAAAGACAACGTCTTCCTGTTCACGCACTCCCATGGAAACCGGTGCGTGATTGCGACCGGCTTTGGATGCTGCGTATCCGGCAAAATGTTTCAGCGTCGCATGGACGCCGCCAGACTGTAGCCCCCGCACATAGGCAGTTCCCAACTCGGCGACCAGGTGTGGGTCCTCCCCCATGGTTTCCTCCACACGGCCCCATCGGTAGTCCCTGACCACGTCTAAGACCGGAGACAGACCGAGATGAACACCCATTTTTTTCATATCTTGGCCAATAAGATGCGCCATCTTATTCACTAGAGCCGGGTCAAAGCTTGCACCCCAAGCGATCGACGCTGGGTAGCAGGTTGCCGCCATGGTGGTGAACCCGGTCAGGCATTCTTCATGCGCTAAAGCTGGAATACCGAAGCGGTTGGCTGCGGTCACCTCGCGCTGCATCTGTGCCAGCTTGTCGCGTCCTTCAGCCGGGGTCACTGGAAACGATCCGAAGGCCCTAGTGATCTGTCCCAGACCATCCTGAATTTCTTCGGTGAAACTCACCCCATCAACGAAGGTGTCTTCCATGGGTGCAACGTTTCCCTCGCCAGAGTCGTTGTCTTCTTGGGGGCGAATCCAATAGGAACCAAGTTGGCTCACTTTTTCTTCGATGGTCATTTCGCCCATCAGCGCGTCGACTCGTTCTGCGATGGACAGTGCAGCGTTACGCCACGTGCTTTCTGCGATGTTCATTTTGGTCCTTAGTACTGGGCATTAGCCCGAAAAGTGTTTCCGCGAGGCCTTAGCCTTTGACTGCTCCTTGCAGGCCGCTGACAATGCGGCGCTGC
This sequence comes from Glutamicibacter sp. BW77, assembly GCF_002332285.1. Classification (NCBI taxonomy): domain Bacteria; kingdom Bacillati; phylum Actinomycetota; class Actinomycetes; order Micrococcales; family Micrococcaceae; genus Glutamicibacter; species Glutamicibacter sp. BW77. Next base: position 97,720 of record NZ_NRGT01000065.1, read on the forward strand.
ATGGCGAGGAAGAAAATCAGCGCGGGGATCATGGCCAAGGTGGTGAAGGCAAAGACTCCTGCGGTATCTGCAGAGTGCTCGGTCGAGAAGTCTGCGACGCCCAACGGGAGGGTGCGCATCTCACCTTGGAGTAGCAACAGCGGTAGCAGGTAGGCATTCCACGAGCCCACGAAGGCGAGTACGCCTACGGTGACCATGCCCGGGCCAGATAGCGGCAATAAGATGCGCCAGAAAAAACCGATGCGACTGGTTCCATCCAGCTGGGCCGCTTCTTCTAGTTCTTGAGGCAACGCGATCAAGAAGGGGCGCAGGATGACTACCGTCATCGGTAGTGCGAACGCTGCCTGCGGCAAGGCGACGCCCCACCAGGTATTGCCTAGGTTCAAATCTCGGGAGATCAGGATAAATAACGGAACGATTGCCACCGTGGCGGGAAAGAGCAGGCCCAGCACGAAGACCATGAAGATCGGTTCGCGAAGCCTGAACTGGTACCGCGCCAATGGGTAGGCCGCCATGATTCCAAAAACCACCACAATCACCGTGGTGAGCACCGCGATCATCGTAGAGTTCAGGGCATAACGCCAGAATTCTGGGTTGTTTAGTACCCCGGTGTAATTGCTCAGTACCCATGGTTCCGGTAGTGCCGCGGGCGCTTGGGCTAGCTGCGCATTGGTACGAAACCCACCAAGTACCCCATAAAGCACCGGCCCTAGGGTCAGTGCTACCACTGCTAGGGAAAGCGCGTACACAAGTACGTTTCCACCATATTTACCCTGAGATTTTTTGGTCTTCATAGCGGGTTTTATTGAGGTTGTTGCAGTGCTCATCGACGCACCTTCTTTCGCTTACGCGAAGTATCGGGCTGAGTATCGCGTTTGAGGATGAACTGCTGATAAGAGACGGCGAGAATCAGCGCAACGATAAACAAGATCACCGATGCAGCCGAAGCGACGCCGAAGTTCTGTCGTTTGGTTCCCTCAGATACGAGGAATGTGGCCATCGTTGTCGTGGAATTTGCTGGCCCGCCGCCGGTAAGAATCCAGACCATGTCAAAGAGCTGCAAGGAACCGACCATCGAGAGGAAACCCCAGGTGCGCAGGGTTGGCCCCAGCAATGGGATGGTGATTTTGCGTTGGATTTGCCACCATGAGGCTCCATCAATTTGCGCAGCCTCATAGAGTTCATCCGGCACCCCTTGCAGTCCAGCAAGGAACAGAATCACCGCGAGACCTAGATATTTCCAGGTCAACACGATGAGCACAGTCCACAGCGCCAGGTCTGGCGTACCTAGCCAACCTTGCGCAGGACCCTGAATGCCGAGTTTAGCCAATACGGTATCGATCAACCCGTACTGTGGCTGCAAGAGCTGGAACCATACGACGCCGGCGATTACTTCGGACAATACGTAAGGTACGAAGATGATGGTGCGCAGCAACCCTTGAATCTTCATCTTGCGGTTGAGCAACAACGCGATCGCCAACCCCAGCGGCAGCTGGATGATGATCGATCCGGCAATGATGACCAGGTTATGCACTAAAGCGTCGGTGAAGACCTCGTTTTGTAGCACCCTGACGTAGTTCTGCAGGCCGACGAAGTCTACAAGCGGTCCGAATCCTTTCCAGTTATAGACGGAGAACCGCACCGCTTGAATGATCGGCACCAACATAAACATCGCGATGAGCAACAACGCTGGAGTGACGAAGAACAGGATCTCCAGGTTTTTTCGCTTATCCGCCGGCGCGCGTAGTTTTCGTTTTGGCGATCGGCTCCCACGCTCGGCCGCGGTGTTCCGCGGCCGAGCTTCGGCAGCCGTGCTCTGCCTGGCCGGTACGGTGGCAGAAACGACTTTGACCCCTTCTGTCACCGAGAATCACTTCTCCATATTTGCGGCGTCTTGGCTCTTAGCGACGATGTCTGCTGGTGAGGACTGTCCGGCAAAGAGCAACGCGATTTCGTCATTCATCGTTCCACCAACGGAGGCGCCGAAAGCGGTGTCGAAGTACAGCTGAACGTAAGGGGATTCATCGCGGGCCTTGAGCAGCGAGGCGAGGGCCGGGTCTGCCACTGAGTCATTGGCCGCCGGGTTAGTAGGCAGTCCCATATCTAGCTTCGCGAAGCCTTGCTGCACGCTATCGGAGAGCAGGTACTTGACGAAGTCGACTGCTTCGTCCGGAGCGTCTTGCGAAACACCCCATGCGTCGCCGCCGCCGAGCTGTGCATCCTGCGCTCCGGCACCGCCGTCAATTGTTGGGAATGGGAACCATCCGGTGTCATCACCCAGACCTTTACCGTCTTCGGTGAGTCCCTGCATAATGCCCGGTTCCCAGTGGCCCGCCAATTCCATGGCTACTCGTTCGGTGGCTAGCAGGCCTGAGGCTGAGGTTGGGCCGGACTGTGCCGGAGTGGAAAGGAATCCGGGATTAAATGGCTCTTGTTTTCTATCGGGACATC